>JBBQYZ010000045.1:0-10744 GCA_038208205.1 Gemmatimonadales bacterium
AGCGCGCCGTCGCCTGGACATCGAGCAACGGCGCGGTCGCGGCAGTCTCGCCGAGCGGCGACGTGACGGCTGGTGCGGCAGGTTCGGCCACGATCACCGCGACGAGCGAGGGAGTGAGCGGCAGCGCGGTGGTGACAGTGACGCAGCCCCCCGTCGCCACTGTCGCCCTGCAACCCGCCGCGCTGACGATCGCGCCAGGACAGACCGCTCCCCTCACCGCGACGACGCGCGGCGCCGACGGAACGGTGCTCACCGGTCGCAGCATCACCTACACGTCGGACAACACCGGCGTCGCCACGGTGTCGACGTCGGGCGTGGTCACCGGCGTCGCGGCCGGCGTGGCGACGATCACTGCGACGAGCGAGGGACAGCGCGCCACGGCGGCGGTCACGGTGCGCGTGCCGGTCGCCTTCGTGGTGGTCGCGCCGAACTTCCTGTTCATCGGGAAGAACACGACAGTGACGTTGTCCGCCACCGCCTACGACGCGCGCTTCAATCGGCTCACCGGCCGCACCTTCACCTGGGTGTCGAGCGATCCCGCCATCGCGACGGTGGATTCGACGGGCCTGGTGAAAACGCTCAAGGCCGGATTCGTGACGATCACCGTCACGGTGGAGGGTCAGAGCGACTCGTCGCTGATCAATGTCACGAACTGACGACATGCAGCTCGTCTGGCCATCGTCCGAGTACCTCCCCGGTTACGTGCACGCCCTCCGCCAGGGCTGGTCGCCCGACAACACACGGCCCGAGGCCGCGGGCGAGCAGCTGCTGCAGATCGAGCACGAGCCCGACGCGTTCCTGGCCGGGCAGGTGGACCGCGAGGCGGAGGGACCGCCGATCACCATGCCCGACGGATCGACGGTGCCGCGGCTGCCGGGCTACCACCGCTGGATGTGGGACGGAGAGTTGTGCGGCGTGATCAGCGTTCGCTGGCAGCCCGGCACCACGGCGCTGCCGCCCTACTGCCTCGGCCACATCGGCTACGCGGTGGTCCCCTGGAAGCGCCGGCGCGGTCACGCCCCGCGCGCGCTCGCCCTGCTGCTCCCCGACGTGCGCGCCGAGGGACTCGCGTACGCCGAGCTCACCGCCGAGGCGGGGAACCTGGCATCGCAGCGGGTGATCGAGGCCAACGGCGGCGTGCTCGTGGAGCGGTTCCACAAGCTCGCCGCGCACGGCGGCGCGGAGAGTTTGCGGTTCCGGATTCCGCTCGGCTAGTCGGCGCGACCTTCACCCATGTCCTCGTGCAGATCGATGGGGTGTGCCTGGTGCTGATCGGGCTCGTGCTCTTCGTGTGGTCGCTGCGGCGGTTCGCCGGCGACGGGCGCGGAACGCTCGCTCCGTGGGATCCGCCTCGCCAACTCGTCGTGAGCGGCCCGTACCGCCACGTCCGCAATCCGATGATCTCCGGCGTGCAGTCTCGGCCAGGCAGAGGAGGGGGCCGGTCATCTTCAAGGGGCTGCGTGGTTCGCGCCAGCTGAGTTAGGGCCGGGGTATCCCTCGCCCTGGCTCTTGCGTTCGGAAGCGGCCAGCGGGCGGTAGCTGTTCGGGGCGCCTTCTTCTGCTTCGAGGCTGCGTTTCGTCGCCCGTGAGTCCGATCGCCTTGACAGACAGGTCGGAGTTCACATATTCGCTCATATATCGGTCATCGGTATACCGAGGTGCGTCATACAGATGGCGCAGGGTGAGTTACGAGGCGACCAGGGAGGGGGGCGATGACGAAAGACAAAGGGGCGACCGGCAGGCCGGAGTCGCACCTGCCGCTGGCACCGGCGACGTTCGAGATTTTGCTAGCTCTCGTGGATGGGGAGCGCCACGGCTACGTGATCATGAAGGAGGTCGCCGAGCGCACGGAGGGCGCCGTGCGGCTGGGGCCCGGAACCCTGTACGGCGCCCTCAAGCGGCTGCTCGAGGGCGGGCTGGTGGAGGAAGGGGGCGAGCGCGCCGATCCGGAACTCGGGGATGAGCGGCGGCGCTACTACCGCCTCACGAAATTCGGGCTCCGGGTGGCTCGCGCCGAAGCGCGGCGGCTCGAGGAGATGGTCCGTGCGGCGCGGCGCAAGAAGCTCATCGGGGCGGAGCTCGCATGAGCGTCCCGACCGCGCCCCTCTTCACCGTGCCCGGGCCCAGCCGCCCGACTGCGGCTGACCGGATCTACCGTCTGCTGCTGCGCGCCTACCCGCCGGTCTTCCGGGCCGAGTACGGGCGGGAGATGACACAGCTCTTTCGCGACCAGTGCCGGGCGGGCGACGCGAGCAGCATTGGCTTCTGGATGATCGCGCTGTGGGACGTGGCGCAGAGCGCGCCGGCCTTGCGCGTGGACGCGTGGCGTGCGCGTGGGTGTGAGAGCACTCGAACCCTCGGAGAAACCATGAAGCTCGTCGCGATGCTGACCGTGCTGCTCGGGATGTTCGGGGCCCTGAGCTCGGTGGCCGAAGGGGTGGCGGGGGGGCGGCAGGGATTCGGGGGGACGTTCCTGATCGCGGTCGTCCTGGGCGCGGTCGCCGGCGCGCTGCTCCTCGTCGCGGGCGTCGCCGCACTGCGCGGCACTCCGTCGGCGCGGCAGATGGCCAGCCGGGCCGCCCTCGCCTCCCTCGTTGTCTTCCTGCTCGCCCGCCTGGTGTTCGGCTGGATGTCCATCTTCTCGCAACTCGTCGGCATCGCGCTGCCGCTCGCGATCCTCGCCGTGCTGCGCGCGCCGCGCTGGCGTGCGGGGGCCGTATGACCCGGCCGGCGATGCTGCTCCTGGCCTCGGTGCTCGCCGTCGCACCACTCGGCGCCCAGACGACGCGCCCGCCCGCGCTCCCGAACACGCCGGCCGGCCGCGTGCTCCACGCCTGGCTGGAGGCGAACAACAGCGGCGACAGCACGCGGCTCGCCGCGTACGCCCGACGATACCAGCCCGGGATCCCTGCTGGTTGGGAGCCCGTGCCACGCGACAGCCTCCGTCGCTACGACCTGCTGTCCGTCGAGCGCAGCGAACCCCGACGCGTCGAGTTCACCGTGCAGGAGCAGGGGAGCACCCGCACCGCGTACGGTGTGCTCGCGGTGTCCGCCGGCGAGCCGGTTCGGGTGACCGCCTTCCCGCTGCGCCCCATGGGACCGGGTATCTCACCCACGGCGCTTCGTATCGACGCCGCAACGCGGGCGCGCGTGATCGCCGGCGCCGTCGCGCAGCTCGACACGCTCTATGTCTTCCCCGAGGTGGCGCAGCACGTCGGCGACTCCCTGCGGGCGCGCCTCGCCCGCGGCGCCTACGACGCGTACGGTAACGGGATGAGCTTCTCCATGCGCGTGACCGAGGACCTGCGCGAGCTTGCGGGCGACAAGCACCTGCGTATGGAATACCTCGTTCCGCCGCTGCCGGCACCGGCGCAGCCCGCTCAGTCCGGGCCGCCGACGAGCGAGGCGACACGGATGCGCGCCTGGATGGACGACGTCAACTGTGGGTTCGTTAGAGCGGAGCGGCTGGCGCGCAACGTGGGCTACGTGAAGCTCGACATGTTCGGCCCGCCGGAGCTGTGCGGGGCGACGGCGACAGCGGCGATGACGTTCGTCGCCGGCACGCGCGCGCTGATCGTCGACCTCCGTGAGAACGGCGGTGGCAGTCCGGAGATGGTCGCCTTCCTCTCGTCGTACCTGTTCTCGGGCCGGATACACCTCAACGACCTGTGGACCCGCCGGACGGGCAAGACGGCGGAGTTCTGGACGCGGGACAGCCTCCCGGGCCGCCGGTTCGGGGCGGACAAGCCGGTTTACGTGCTCACCTCGGGCCAGACCTTCTCGGCCGCCGAGGAGTTCGCGTACAACCTCAAGAGCCTGAAGCGGGCGACCATCGTCGGCGAAGCGACTGGCGGCGGCGCTCACCCGGTCTGGGGGCGCCGGCTCGGCGATCAGTTCGTCATCGGGGTGCCGAGCTCGCGCGCCGTCAACCCGGTGACGCACACCAACTGGGAGGGCGCCGGCGTCGAGCCAGACGTGAAGGTCCCGGCCGGCGAGGCACTGGCGAGGGTTCAGCAACTCCTGCGCGAGACGCCGCACCCGTAGCAGGTCCGCACGGGGTAAAGAGCGCAGCACGTGTGCTGACGATGTCGGTCATCGACCGGGACGAGGTGCGTCGGCTGCTCTTTCAGGGCGACCACGCTTTCGTGGTGGAGAACACGCGCACGATACCGCGATGGATCCTCGGCGCCACCGCGTGTCTGTGCGCTGTTGGCTGCCTGCCGAGGGCGCGGATCAATGCCGCGTGCCGCTGGACGGGTGACGCGAGCACGCTCGGGCCGGCAGGTGATCTCGCCCGCCGCGCGCACATGACAGAGGACGTACGCGTCGCGAAGGACCTCGGCATTCGCTACGCCGACGCCTCCGCGGAGCGCATGCCCACCCCGGCGTGGCAACAGGCGCGGGCGTGGTGCACCGAGCGATCCATCGCGGAGATCATGGCTGCGCACGGCGTCTCTCCCGAAGAAGTCGCCGTCGCGGCCGGGACCCGAGAACTCTGGATCGATATGCTCGCCGTCTTTTTGCCGGCAGCGCTATCCTTTCTGGTCGCCAGCACCGCCTTCGTCGGACGCGTTGTCGCTGGGTACGACCATACGGATGACGGCGTAGCCGCTGTGGTGTTGTCAGCTCTCACGCCCCTCGCCGGCGGTGTGGCCGTGGTACTCACGCAGACCTGGAGCGTGCTCGTCGAACAGCTCCGGCTACGCGACGAGCACATTAGCTACCGCACGTTCGAGCTGCCGGCCAACCGGCATGGGTGGCTACTATGGAGCATTGCCATGGCACTCTTCGCCGGTGTCAGTGCCGTGGCCGTGCTGCGACGGCGGGAGCCCACACTCAGCCAGCGTCGCGCGAACCTCTGACGCTCGGCGTTGCCGTCTAGCGGCCCCGCCAGCACCTCCGCAGCCGGGCCAGGCGGTGCGGGGCTTGGGAAATGCCGCAGCAGACAGATATCGCGGTACCCGTTCAGCGACCGGACGTCGCACCGGGGGACATTGAGAGGGCGTCCCAGGCGTGGGCTGAATAGCTGCACCCCGTCCGCAACCGGGCGCCGGCCGGGAATGCGGGACGCCGGACGGCGCGACCACCGTCTAGCCGGCGCGATCGAGAATTCGCACCTCACGAGTGAGGCACGGGTCGAGCGCGGCGCAGCACCACACGCGTCCCCTCACGGCGCCACCGTCTGCACCTCCACCCGCGACGCCTGCGCCGGCGTGCGCCACACGCGATGCGTCTGCGCCCTGAAGTCCGACTCCTTCGCGAGGAAGATGTTCGGCACCCAGGTCTGCGGGTTGCGGTCGATGATCGGGAACCACGTGCTCTGCACCTGCACCATGATCCGGTGCCCGCGCTGGAACCGGTAGCTCTGCGTGTGGAGGTCGATGGTGAAGGGCGTCACCGCGTTCGGCACGAGCGCGACGGGCCGCTCGAACGAGCGCCAGAAGCGTCCGCGAAAGACGTCGTTGGCGATCATCAGCTCGTAGCCACCCAGCTTGACGTCGGGCTCGTAGTGCTCGGGGTAGACGTCGATCAGCTTCACCACCCAGTCGGCGTCCTGGCCGGTGGTGCTGGCGAACAGCCGCGCCGTGATCTCCCCCGCCACCACCACGTCCTCGGTCAGGGGCTCGGTCTCCCAGCTCAACACGTCGGGCCGGTCCTTCACGAACCGCTGGTCCTCGAGCAGCCAGGTGGACCAGCTCGAGCCCTTGGGATAATAGGTCGGCTCGATCGGACGCGGGCGGTACGGCACCGGATGCGCCGGGTCGCTGACGTAGCTGTCGTTGGCGCTCCCCTCCGCCGCGGTTGGCGGATCGAACGACAGCCGTCCGCCGGCGTGGAAGTACAATGAGCGCGTGACCGCGGTCCTGGGCGGCCACGAGTCGAAGGTGCGCCACCGGTTGCTCCCCGACTCGAACACCGTGGCCTCGGGTTGCGCGAGCGTGCCCCTGTCCTTGAGGTGATACGCGAAGAAGGGCGCCTGGATGTTCCGGCGGTAGTACTCGCCGGTCGGCGAGCCGAAGTCGATTCGCCCAAGCTTCTGCCCGGGGCCGTTGCCCCAGCCGCCGTGTCGCCATGGACCGACGACGAGCGAGTTCTGATTCCGTGCGTCGTGCTTCTCCAGCTCACGGTAGATCGTGACCGGTCCGTAGAAATCTTCCTGGTCCCACCAGCCGGCCACGTTGAGCGTCGGCACGTTGACGCGCGTGAGATACGGCCGCATCGCCTGCCTCTGCCAGAAGCCGTCGTAGTTGGGATGCTGCACGAAGTCGGTCCAGGTCGGGAGCATCTTTCCCTTCAATACCTTCGCCTGCACGTTCGACAGCGCACCGAGCCGCAGATACCAGTCGTAGGTGTCGTAGCGATCGAAGTCGAAGTCGGAGTTCTCCTTGCTCGCCTCGGTGAGGTACGCGTACTCGAAGCCGTAGCTCAACCGGAATGCGCCGTTGTGATGGAAGTCGTCGCCGAGGAACATGTCGGCGGGTGACGCCTGCGGGCTCACGGCGCGCAGCGCGGGATGTCCACCGAGCATCCCCATCGCCGCCGTCCAGCCATCGTAGCTCACGCCGAGCATGCCGACGCGGCCGTTGTTGCGCGGCACGTTCTTCAGCAGCCACTCGATGCTGTCGTGGGTATCGGTACCCTCGTCGATCGCCTGGGCGGGAGAATCGACCGGCCGCGGCGGCCGCTGCATGACGAAGGTGCCCTGGCTCCGGTAGCGGCCGCGGATGTCCTGAAAGACGAAGATGTAGCCCTCGTCGGCGAGGTCCGAGTATCCGGCGGTGAGCGCGCCGCCCGCTTCGGCCACGCCGTACGGCGTGCGGCGGAAGAGGAAGGGCAGCGGCTCGGTGGCGTTCTTCGGCGCGAAGATCTCGACGTGCAGCGTGAGCCCGTCGCGCATGGGGATGTCGGCCGACGTGTGCTCGTACGCGGTGCGGTCGTAGCGCGGCGGCGCGACGGCGGGCTGTTGCGCGGGCAGCGTGCTCGAGAGGCACAGCGTAGCGGCCGCGAGGGCGCGCAGCGTGATGGGAGCGAGTCTCATGCGGCATGGCGGGTGGAAGGTGAACCTGCGTCCATACTGCGTCGATCGCCCGCGCGGCGCGAGCCTTGCTCCCTCACCGGCCGCACGCACCACGACACCTCAGCGGGAGCATTCACGCATGGCCACCACACGCGACGAGCCCATTCACTCCGCCCACCTGATCGCCCGCGAGCCGGCCGACGACGTGGGGCGTCTCTATGTGGCGTTCGTGAACCTGTACTTCGCCGGCGCCCGCAACAGTTCGTGGGTGCTGGTGGACACCGGCCTTCCGCACGCGGCAGGCCTCGTCAAGTCGCGCGCCGCCGAGCGATATGGGGCCAACCGCCGGCCCGAGGCGATCGTGCTCACGCACGGCCACTTCGACCACGCGGGCAACGCGCTCGCGCTCGCCGAGGAGTGGGACGTGCCCATCTACGCGCATCCACTCGAGCTGCCGTACCTCACCGGACGCTCGGACTATCCGCCCCAGGATCCGACAGTCGGCGGCGCGCTCGGCTTCATGTCGCGCGCCTTTCCCCACTCGGGCATCGACCTCGGCGCGCGCGTGCGGCCCCTGCCGGCGGACGGCACGGTGCCCGGCATGCCGGGCTGGCGCTGGATCCACACGCCCGGGCACACGGCGGGTCACGTCTCGCTGTTCCGCGACCGCGACGGCTTCCTCATCGCCGGCGACGCCTTCGCCACGGTAGACCAGGATTCGGCGCTGTCGATGTTCAACCTGCGCACGGAGTTCTCCGTGCCGCCGGCGCCGCTCACCACCGATTGGACCGCGGCGCGGGCGAGCGTGGAACAGCTCGCGGCGCTCCGTCCGCGCACGATCGGCGCGGGGCACGGGCGACCGGTGCGCGGCGGCGACGTGGCCGACGCGCTGCAGCGATTCGCCGACCGGTTCGCGCCGCCGGTCGGAGGACGCTACTCCCTGCAGCCGGCGGTGACCGACGAGCGCGGCCTGGTGAGCGTGCCGCCGGCGGTCGCCGATCCGCTGCCGAAGCGGCTGCTCGTGGCGGGGGTCGTCGCCGGCGCAGCGTACCTGGCGATGCGGCGGCGGCCGGGGGCCGCGGCGGACTGATAGTCGCGGATCCGCTTCGGATCCGCGACAATCAGCGATGTGACGTCATCACTGACGCGCCCGGAGCTCGGCGGTCGGTGCGCGCCGCAGATCGGGATAAGGCGCGCGGCCCTTGATGGTGCGCCAGAGCACGCGGTTGAACAGCGCCTCGTCAGCCCGGTCTTCCTGCGCCAGCTCGAGCCGCGCCGACTCGCGCGCGCCGCGCGTCGCCTTCGGGTTGACGGCGAGTGAGTCCACCGCCGGTACGAGCACGGTGAATGGCGCGAGGTCCGCGGTGGCGTTCCAGATGTCGCGCAGCGGCCGCGCGTGGGTGTCGAACTGGGAGAGGTTGGGCGCGCCGAGGATGGCGAGCATCGTCGCGACCACGTCGGTGGTATTGGTCCAGCGGTGGATCGCCCCGCTCTTGCTGTAGGCCGAGATCACGAGCAGCAGCGAGCGGTGCGAGTCCACGTGGTCGGGGCCGTTCTGCGCATCGTCCTCCAGCACGAAGAACACCGTGTTCCGCCAGTAGGGGCTGCGCGACACGGCCTCCACCATGCGGCCGAGCGCGTGGTCGTTGTCGGCCATGAACGCCGCCGGCGTGGGTGAGCCGGCGCGCGCCCCGGCGGTGTGATCGTTGGGCAGGCGGACGATCTCCAGCGCGGGCATGCTGTTGCCGCGCACGTCGGCGGCGAAGTCGCGCAGCCAGATGTCGGCGCGCACCGCGTCGCGGATGTTGAGGTCGAAGCCGGGAAACTGCGCGTTGGTGACCGCGCGGAGCGCTGACTTGTTGCCGGCGTAGCGTCCGGCGCGGCGCGCCCCACTCGCCTGCTCTTCGTTCGGCGCCGCGCCGGTGGCGGAGTCCACCCGCACCACGAACTCCCCGTAGTTGCGCAGCGACACCCCCGCCTTGACCGCCGCGTCCCAGAGGTAGCCGTTCGCCGGCTCGGCCACGTCGTCCTCGGGGATGTTGGCGGCGCCGAAGCCGCGATTGGTGCCCTCGTAGTCGTAGCTGCGACCGCGCCCGCTGTAGTTGGAGGGCACGGTCTTCTCGAGATAGTCGGTCGCGTACGCGGCGGTGGACCAGTTGTGACCGTCGGGACTCACCTCGGCGTTGACGAAGAACCTGTCGTAGATCCCGAACCGTTCGGCGAGGGCGTGATGGTTGGGCGAGACGGCGCGCGGAAAGAACAGCAGCGACGTGTCGCCGTCGGCCAGCGGAAGATCGCCGAGCACCTGGTCGTAGGTGCGGTTCTCCTTGATGACGTAGATCACGTGCTCGAACGGCGGGTAGCCGGTGCGCACGCCGGCCGGCCGGTCCCACCCGTTGGCGCGCGTCACGCGCGCGCTCAGCGCGGTGAGCTGCGATGTCGTGGCGACGTCGCGCGCGGCAATGGTGGTGAGCGTGCCGTCGAGCTGTCCGAGCGTGTAGGTGCGCGAGCCGGCGGCGCGCGCGCGGGTCGGCTGCGGTGCGGTGGGATTGGGGCTGGTGCCGCGCCCCTTGCCGTTGGCGACGATGAGGGTGTCGCCGCTGGTGAGGAGCGCGGTGGGATACCAGCCGACGGGGATGCGGCCGAGCAGCGTGTCGCGCGGCGTGGTGTCGCTCAGGTCGAACACCGCGACCGCGTTGTTGTCGGCTTCGGCCACGTAGAGGCGCCGCTCGTCGGCACTCAGCGCCAGCGCGTTCGGCGTGCTGCCTTCCACCGCCGCGGGCGGCGCGTCGTGCAGCGTGGCGATCACGCGGCGCGCGCGGGTGTCGATCACCGTCACCCGGTCGGTGCTGGCCGACGCGACGTAGAGGCGCGTGCCCGCCCGGTCGAGGGTCATCGCCGAGGGATGGCGGCCGGCGGGGATCGTGCCCACCGGCTCGAGCCCCGCGCCCGCGGGCCGGAACACGCTCACCACCGAGCCTGTCCACGACGAGACGAACACGTCGCCATCGGGCGTGACGACGACGCCGTACGGATAGCGCGGCGTGGCCACCCGCGCGCGCACGCGCGCCGACGCGAGGTCCACCACCGCGAGCGAGTCGCCGAGGTTCTCGGTCACGTAGAGCATGGCGCCGTCGGGGGAGAGGGCGAGGCCGGCGGGATAGCGCGTGCCGCCGGACCTGGGACGCGCGCCGAGCGACAGCGAATCGAGCTGCACCAGCGAGTCGCCGGTCCAGCGGTAGCGATACACCGCGTCCTCGTTGCCGCCGGAGGCGTACACCGTGCGGCCATCGCGCCCGACCGCGAGTCCGACGAACGCCGAGGGCTGCGCGATCGTCTGCAGCACGCGTCCCGATGCGCGGTCCACCACCTGCAGCCCCTGCTGGCGCCATCCGCCCAGGCTGAGGATGATGGAACGACCGCCGGGTGCGAGGACCATGGCGAGCGGCATCGCGCCGACCGGGGTGCTGGCGCCGGTGGGGTCGAGCATCGCGCCGGTGGGGAGGCGGCCGATGCCGCCGCTCATCCAGCCGGGCGGCGAGGGAGGGGCGGCGGGCGTGCTGCTGCACGCGGCGCCGAGCGCGGCGAGGAGAATGGTGCAGGCGATCGCGCGCCGCGTCGTGGAGGGCGAGGTGCCGGGAGTGTTCGGCGTCGAGCCGCGCGGTGCACTGTGCATTGGGTGACTCCTGATGGAAGGCGCAGTGGGGCGAGCGATCCGGCAGCTCG
>JBBQYZ010000046.1:0-10711 GCA_038208205.1 Gemmatimonadales bacterium
GACGCGCGGTCAGGGCCACTTGTCGATGAGCAGGAACCCGATAGCGGCCGTCGCGCCCGGAGACTTTCGTCGTGATGGCGACGAGCGCCACCGTGCACATGACGACGGTGGCCAGGCGAACGAGCG
The DNA here is from genome assembly GCA_038208205.1 of Gemmatimonadales bacterium. Taxonomy (GTDB): domain Bacteria; phylum Gemmatimonadota; class Gemmatimonadetes; order Gemmatimonadales; family Gemmatimonadaceae; genus AG11. The sequence goes on from JBBQYZ010000046.1 coordinate 127, forward strand.
GCCGCGCGACCCAGAACCGTCTTACCAGAAGAGACGCGAGATGAAGTTCTTGCTGACGTATAGCCCCGCCGCCCCCACGACATGTCGAGCGGGCGGCCCATGACCCGGATCGCGTTCGCGACGTACTCGCGCCAGCCGTCGATCACCGACGACGACCGGCTCGTGGTGCGTGCGCTCGCGGGACACGGCGTGACGGTGGACGGCATCGCATGGGATGGGCCGGCCCAGTGGGAGACCTACGCCGCCGTGCTGCCACGGTCGACGTGGGACTTTCACCATCGCGTGCCCGAGTTCAGGCGATGGCTCGACGCGCTGACCGTCGCCGGCGTGCCCACCCTCAACCCCTCGCGCCTGCTCCAGTGGAATCTCACCAAGCACTACCTGCGATCGCTCGAGTCGCGTGGCGTCGGCATCGTCCCGACGCTGTGGGCCACCGGGGACGACGACCCGCCGCCGCTCGCCGAGATGGTGGCGCGGGGCGGCTGGCACGGCGCCGTCGTCGTCAAGCCGGCCGCTTCCGCCAGCGCGCACGGCACCTGGGTGGCGCTCGGTCGCGACCACGACGCTGACGAGCGGCGCTTTCGGGCATCGTTGTCGGCGTCGGCTTACGGGCTGATGCTCCAACCCTTCCTGCCTGAGGTGCAGGCCGAGGGCGAGTGGTCGCTGATCTTCCTCGGCGGCCGGTTCAGCCACGCCGTGATCAAGCGACCCGCCGCCGGCGACTTTCGCGTGCAGGCGGAGCACGGTGGAAGCTCGGTGGCCGCGCGGCCCGCCGTGCACGTGGTGGACGCGGCGGAGCGCGCGCTGCATGCGGCCGCCGGTTGCAACCAGCTCGCGCCCGCGGAGGTTCTCTACGCGCGGGTGGACGGTGTGGTGCACGAGGGACGGTTCCTCGTGATGGAGCTCGAGGTCGTGGAGCCGTTCCTGTTCATCGCCAGCGCGCCGGAGGCGGCGGCGCGCATGGCGCAGCTGATCGAGTCGGCACTCGTGGGAGAGCAGTGATGGCGCGGTGATGCGGCGTCGTGGATGAATCGCTATGCTCCACATCCTCATCCCCGAGCAGCGTGAGGCGTCGATGATCCACCGATTGGCCACCTGGCCCGCCCGCCGCATGCGCACGCTCTGGATCGCCGGGCTGCTGCTCGAAGCCGTGTTCATTCTCGTCGCCGCCACGCTGCTGGAGCGGCCCGATCCGCCGCTCGTGGCGCAGCTCCGTCCTGGCGACAGGTCGCGGCAGGTCTACACCGCGACCGCCGAGCTCCGGCCCGGCGCCACCGTGATCGTGCCCGGGCGCCCGGCGGTCCCGCCCCCCGCCAGGGAGGACAGCTTCTACACCGTCCTGCATTGGCCGCTCGACAAGCCGCTCACCGCCGGTGGTGGACGCGTCCTCGCGATGCCGATGCGGTTGTGGTGGGTGCCCGCGCTGTATTTCACCGCCGTGCCGCTCCTCCTGATCGGACTCACCATCGCCTGGCTGTGGGCACGCCGCGGCGCGTCGGGGCGTTCCTAGGTCGACCCGGGCGGCTCTCCGCGCGCGGCGTCGACAACCAGCACGATGCCATCGAGCGCCGGCCGTCGCCGCCTGAAGACGACGGCAACGCCCTCACTCGCTACGCAGCGCCTCGGCTGGGTCCACTCGCGCCGCGCGGCGCGCCGGCGCGTAGCCTGCCACCGCCGCGACGACGAGCAGGAGTAGCGCGGCGCCCGCCATCAATGGCGGGTTCGTCGGACTCACGCCAAAGAGCAGCGATCGCAGCACTCGCAGCGATGCCAGCGCGCCGACCAGGCCGAGCACGACGCCAAGCGCTGCGAGCCGGACCGATTGGCCGACGACCGTCCGGCCCACCTGCGCCATCCGGGCGCCGAGCGCCATGCGGATCGCGATCTCCCCACGCCGCTGGCCCACGACGTAGGAGATGACCCCGTACAGTCCCACCACGCTCAGCAGAAGTGCCATCGTGGCCGCGACGCCGAGCAGCAGCATGGTGAACGTGCGCCTCGCCATCGATTTCGCGACGAGCGCGTCCATCGTCTCCACGTTGGTGATCGCCGCCTGCGGCTCCAGCTCCGTCACCATCCGCCGGATCCCCGACGCGAGCGCGATCGGGTTCCCGCTACGCGTGCGCACCACGAGGTGCATCCCGGTGGGTGCGCCCCACAGAATGGCACCGGGAATCGGCAGCATCGGGAAGTAGGCGATCGCGACAGGGGGCTGGTCGTATCCGTCGCCAAGGATGTCCGTCGCGATACCCGCGACCCGATAGAACGGCGGCGTGCTGCCGTAATACTTCAACCCCTTCCCGAACGCGGTCTCGTCCGGCCAGGTGCTCTCGGCAAAGGCGCGACTCACCACCATGGCGCCGTCGTGCTGGTCCATCCCGGACCAGCTCGGGGTGCGGCCGTCGAGGCGGATCCCCATCGCCTCGAAGAAGCCCGGCGAGACGAGCGCCGTGGGTGGACAGGCGCCGCGTGTCCGCGTGGGATCGGCGCCCTCGATGTTCACGCCAGTGCAGAGAAAGCCGCTCGCCAGCGGGATCTTCTCCGAGAAGCCCACGGCCATCACACCAGGGAGACTGCGTACGCGCTCGGCGAGCTGCTCGTAGAGCGCGCTGGTGCGCTCGTAGCTCCCCACGTCGCGGTCGTTGCGCGACCCGAACCGGCCCTCGGGGAGCGCCACCGTCATGGTGAGCACGCCGGTCGGGTCGAAGCCGGGCCGCACGGCGCGCAGGTTTCGGAAGCTGTGCACCATCAAGCCCGCCGCGGTGATGAGCACGAGCGAGAGCGCCACCTGCGAGACGACGAGCGCCGAACGCACGGCATGCCGCCGTCGCGACGTCGTCATCCCGCGCCCGCCATCACGCAGCGGCGACAGGTCGAGCGTCGATGCGCCGAGTGACGGAAGGAGTCCGAGCGCGAGGGCGACGAGGAGCGCGCTGCCGGCGGCGAAGGCGACGCCGGCCGCGCCGAGATGCACCTCGGCGAGCCGAGGCAGCTCGGTAGGCGCGACGGTGAGCAGGATCCGCAGTCCGGCGGCCGCCAACCCAACGGCGAGCACACCAGCCGCGAGCGCGATCAGCGTGCTCTCGGTGAGGGCGTGAATCACGAGGCGCATGCGCCCCGCGCCGAGCGCCGCGCGGAGGGCGATCTCCCTGCGGCGCGCGTCGATCCGCACGAGGAACAGGTTCGACAGATTGGCCGCGGCAATGAGCAGCACGATGAGCACGGAGCCGAAGAGGATCCACAGCGCGCGCGTCATCACCTCGCCGACCACGACGTCACGCATCGGTCGCACCTGCGTGTAGAAGCCGGTGCTCTCTAGAAACTTTCTGCTCTCGGCCTGCGGAAAGAGCTCCGGCAGTCGCTGCGTGAGAGGCACGAGCTCGCGCTGCGCGTCGGCGGCAGTGAAGCCGGCCCGAAGCCGCCCGACGCCATTCCATGTGTGGTTGTTGTACGCCGGCTGCTCGGCGTAGACGTACGCCGGTGCCCACACGTCGATCCGGAGGTCGGGCAGCTGCGCCGACGCCGGCACCACGCCCACCACCGTCATCGGGAATCCGCCGACGTCGATCGTGCGGCCCACGATCCCACGGTCGCCGCCGAAGCGCTGCACCCAGTAGTCGTGCCCGAGGACGAGCACCGACCCCTGCCGCTCGCGATTGTCATCGGGGAGCAGGGTACGGCCGAGCTCCGCCGAGATGCCGAGCACGTTGAAGAGGTTCGCGCTCGCCCTCGCGGCACGGACGCGCTCTGCCGGGCGGTCGGGGCCCGTGCCGCTCACGGTGAGCTGGTCGTTCTGATAGACGCCGATGTCGGCGAGCGCGCGGCTGTTCTGCTTGAAGTAGAAGATCTCGTGGCGGGCGAGCCCCCAGAGGGTATCACCCTTGAACTTCGGCACGGGCGACGACAGCGCCACCAGCCGGTCGGCGTCGTGATACGGCAGGGGGCGGATCACCACGGCGTAGAGCATGGTGAAGATTGCCGTGGCTGCGCCGAGGGCGAGGGCGAGCGTGGACACCGCCGTGAGAGTGAACCCCTTGCTCCGCGCGAGCGATCGCACGGCCTGGCGCGTTTCGCGCGTCACCACATCGAAGACGTCCATGCGACGCTGCTCCTGGATGATCTGTTCGTCGATCGCCGCCGTCGCGCGGCGATACGAGTCGGTGTCGCCGAACCGTCGGCGCGCTTCCGCAGCGGCTTCATCGCGGCCGAGCCCACGCGCCATCAACTCCTCGACACGTCCCTCGAGATGAAAGCGGAGCTCTTCGTCGACGAGGGTGCCCGCGCGCGCGCGCGTGGAGGGCAGGCGAAAGACGCGGCGGAGCTGCCAGCCCGGTTCATCGCCTCTCATGGCGCCGGCTCGGCGGCGAGGAGGAACCCGACCGTCTCGGTGTAGCGCGTCCACTTGGAGACTTCGGCGGCGAGCTGCCGTTTGCCGGCGGCGGTGAGGCGATAGAACTTCGCCTGTCGCCCCTGATCGGTGTAGCCCCACTCGGCGCCGAGCCACCCCTTCTGCTCCATGCGGTGGAGCGCGGGGTAGAGCGCGCCCTCCTCGATCTGGAGCCGCTCGCGCGTGGCGCTCTCGATCCAGCGCAGCACGGCGAGTCCGTGCATCGGCGCCCACGAGAGCGTCCTGAGGATGAGCAGGTCGAGCGTGCCGCGGAGGAGCTCCAGCTCGGGCGGTGCGGGCATGCGAGGTCTCGTATCCTAAGGTTCTCAGGTCATGACCTAAGGTTCTTAGGATACTGCGACCGGGCAGACTGTCAAGAGCGGGACTTGACGAGCATGGCGCACCGGCGCAAGCCGAGTCAGTCGACCGGTCCGCGGGCGCGAGCAAACGGCCACGTCACGACGCTCCCGAGCAGCGCTGCCGGCACTGCGAGCAGCATGACCAGAAGCAGCGCCCGCAACGCCGCGGGCGAATATGGAAGCGGTCCGGCGCCGCCCAGCAAACGCCCGACGGAGGTGCTCGCCTCGGTGGTGAGGAACAGATACGTGGGCACCACCGCGGCCACCGCGACGAGCGCCGCGATCGTGCCGGTGGTCACGCCGATTCCCACGGTGCGCGAGAGCGACACGCCGCTGCCGGAGCGCGACATCCCCCAGTACAGCGCGAGCGCGCCGCCCAACAGCGGCCAGATGAACGGATAGGCGTGGCTGTTGGGCAGGAGCGCGTGCAGATACAGGAGCGCGCCGCCGAACAGCCCGGCCCGCATGGTGGTGGAAGCAGGCGAGTGCATCTCGATCTCCGTGAGTGGTGAGACCCCGTGCACTGCAGGCCGCGCGCCGGGAGACACCGCCGCCGCCACCGGCGAGGCGTTGATCCCTGGCGCGATGCTCGCACACCGCATCGGGGCGGCACGCACTGCCAGCACCGTCCTGCTCGCGCTCGCGCGCACGCTCGCGCTGGCAGTCGTCGTCGCGCTGACCGTGCCACGCGCCCCGACGCTCGAGTCGAGAGAGGTCTGATCGCGAGCAACATCTCTATTGAACAGGAGAACGACCATGGACATCAAGCGCAGCGGATCACAGCCGTCCGCAAAAGGACCGGCCGATTGGTTCACCGGCACGGTGCGGATCGACCCGCTCTTCCCGACAACCGCGCCGGCGCGCGCGGCGGGCAACGCGGTGACGTTCGAGCCCGGGGCTCGCACCGCGTGGCACACGCATCCCCTCGGGCAGGTGCTGATCGTCGTGGCCGGCGCTGGCAGGGTCCAGCGTGAGGGCGGCCCGATCGAGGAGATCCGCCCAGGCGACGTGGTGTGGATCGAGGCCGGCGAGCGGCATTGGCACGGCGCTGCGCCGACCACGGCGATGACCCACATCGCGGTTCAGGAAACGCTCGACGGAACAGCGGTCGAGTGGCTCGAGCAGGTCAGTGGGGAGCAGTACCGGGCGACCTCACGGGTCGGCTAGCCACCCGGCGTTCGCGTGGCACGAGCAACGTTGGATCCCTACGCCGATGACACGGGTGTGCGTGCGACGCACTCATCGCGTCGGCCGCGGCAGCGCGGAGGGCGGGACCAATCCGAGCAGCCGCATGTAGCTGGACACCTGGCTGTAGTGCTCAGCGAGATCGGTCACCAGGAGGATGAGGTAGCGCACTCGGAGCACGGTCTCTGGACCGCTCGGAGTGCTGACGGTGAGCTCGTCGGCAAGCCGCGCGTCGTTCAATCCATCGATCGCGGCGCGACAAAATGTCAGCGAGGCGCGAACACGGGCGATCAAGGTGTCCTTCGGCCACTGCGCCTTGATCGTGTTCGCCAGGGAGTCCTTGGCGGCCATGACGTGCTTCTGTTCTCCGAACAGTGAGCAGAGCTCGTAGTTGGCAGTCTCGAGATGCTGGGCGATGTGTCCGACGCTCTGCTGCACAGGGGTGGGACGGAACCCGTACTGGCTGGCGGGAATGGAATCGAACGCCATCAACAGCCAGCCGCCGTACGGCTGCCCGAACGACAGGAAGGTCTGCGCGACTCCCTTGGGCGCCGGTGACGGCGGGGCGCTCGACGGCTGCTGGGCGGTGAGGGCGAGCGGGACGCACAGCGCGAGACAGACGACGAGACGATGGCGCATGGACGGCCAGGTGAAGTGATGGCAGAGACGGCAAGGCGGCGACGTGGTCAGCCAGGCGGCGCGGCGACGCTATCCGCATCGCCCTGCTTCAACACCTCGGCCGTCATGCGGAAGGTACCGCGAATGGGTACGCGGTTCCGCCGGGCCGGCCGGAAGGTGGTCGTGCGCAGCCAGTCGGTGATGGCCTTCCGATTGAACTCGCCGGCCGAGCCGCCGAGGACCAGGGTCGAGAGCAGGGCAGCGCCACCGGCATCGACGTCCACCGTGATGGTCGCGGCATAGATCGTATCCGCGTACTCGGCGGCGAGCACCAGGCGGCTGTTGCCGGTGGGAATCGGCGGCGACACGCGCTCCGGCTCGGCCGGCTTGCTCGACGAGGGAAGCTGCGTCGACGCGGTCATCGAGGTGGCAACCACGGTGACGCCGGCGACGGAGAGGGTGCACAACAGACGATGAGCAGCGTTCATGAAGAGAGTCTCACGGAGGGAGGATCGTCGCCGGCCGCAGGCGGTGAGCGCGAGGAGCGGCCCGGAAATCAGTGCAGGAGATACACCGCGATGTTCCGGGTGACGGCAGGCGCTGATGATCTGGTGGTGCTGGACTTCCAGCTCGCGCTCGCTGGGCGGTAGTCCTCGTCGACGCTGCCGACGGGTTGGCTCCAGGGTGTTCGGTCGGTGCCCGCGCTCCATCCGGGCGAACCTGATAATTGCGCGCCGGGCGCGCGTCCGCAACGTGCCCGGTAGCTGGAGCGTCACGTCGAGCCGTGCGGCTGCGACAACGATCGCGAACCAGGCTCATAGCTGTCCGCTCGGCTCACTCGGGCGAGCGCCTACCGTTGATTCAGACGGCAGGCGTCGACGATTCGTCAGCGAGCTGCCGGACGAGCGTCCGTCGGCAGCACATCGAGTGCGGCGCGGATTCGCTCGAGCTGCGGGTAGAGAAATGGGTCGTTCCGCAGCACCGCGTCCCACGCGTCGCCGCCCGCCAACGGCAGCCACTGCACGGCCGTCAGCTCTGCTCCCCCATCCCTCCCGCAGGCCGCCGGCTCGCCGCGCGTCAGATGGCACGCGAACGTCCGCCAGCGCGTGTACGTCCCGTCAGGCGGTTCGGCTGGCGCATCGTCGAGCACCTGGCCCACCTCGACCACCACCCCGAGCTCCTCGAGCATCTCGCGCGCGACCGCCTCTGCGTCGCCCTCGCCCACCTCGCGCCCGCCACCCGGCAGCACCCAGAACGGCGGCTCGTCCGGCAGCGTGCACTGGACCAGCAACAGCTGGCCGTCTCGCACGATGGCCGCTTGGAGACGTGTGTCGCGAATCGTCACGCGTGTGCCGGCGTCCCACGCGCCCAACGGCAGCAGCGCTTCGTTGAGCGCCATGCGTGACGACGCTTCCCGGACGAGATCATCTGCGTGGTACCGATCGAGCGGGTGCCGTGTCGTAGTCGTCGATCCTGCCGCCGAGTCGAGCCAGGATCCGATCCGCGACCTCGACCACCAGGGATGCCGGAAAGCCGGTGTCGGCGCACCGGCGAACGATCGCGGTCACGTCAGGATGCTGGGCATCGAGCGTATCCAGCATGCTGCGCATCGGCGGCTTCCAGAGCCGCTCGGCGGCGCAGAGCGCTGTGAGGGCGAGACTGATGCACTCACTGCCAGCGAGCGCCGTCGCCGCAGATCGCTCCGGCATGACCTCGAGATCCCGCACCAGGTCCGTCAGGTGAAATCGGAACCGGAGAACGGCCGACGGAGAGAGCGGGCTGGGGCCGCGCTCCCAGAGGGTGCGGGCTTCGTGACAGAGCATCAGCAGCGCGCCATCGCTGCGGTCAAGGAGCAGGCGACCCGTGGCAAATGCGTTCACCACGATAGGCTGCTCCTGGCGAACCTGCGCTGTCCATTGCGCGAGGGATCCCAACGAGACCTCGACCGGGACATCGGCGATCGAGCGTCCGCGATGACCGCGCGTATCCCCTGATGTGATGGCATAGAGATCGAGATCCGATCCGACGCGCGTCTCGCCTCGCGCGGCGGAGCCGAAGAACAGCACACCAACGAGATCCGTGCCCGCCGACAGGTCGCCCAGAATCGTATCGAGCGCTCGCTGGAACGATGCTGGCAGGTCGTCGATCACACGTTGCCCGATTGGGAGGAATGGTGGAGCGCGGCGCCGACGTCGACGGCAATCAACAGTTGGCCGATGGGACATGATTGAGACGCAGTCCGGATGATGGGGCGAGGGGTGATCCGGACTGTTGAATGGCGCGCGCAACTCGAGGAGGTACTGCTACGGCGCGGTCGAAAGATCGTGAGCCGTGCCCCGACGTGCGTGGCAAAGCGATGCCGAGCGAAGAGCTCGCACTCGAGTGTGGCGAAGAAGCTTTCGGCCATCGCGTTGTCGTAGGCATCCCCCCGAGAGCCCATCGAGGGGCGCACGCCGAGGATGTGGCAGCGTTGGCCGAAGGAGAAGGCCGCGTACTTCCCTGGTCGGAGTGGTGGATGACGTTCGTGGGCCGGCGTTGCGTGGTGGCCATCTCCAACGCCTTGAGCACGACGCTCGTGTGCAGGGTGCCGCGCATCGCCCAGCCGATCACGCGCCGACTGAATACATCGAGCACCACGGCAAGATAGAGAAAGCCTGCCTGCGTCGGTACGTAGGTGATGTCGGCGACCCACAGCTGATTCGGCGCGGTGGCCGCGAACTGTCGGCGCACCAAGTCGGGCGCGGGCGGCGCCGCAGGGACGGTGCGTCGCGGACGTGGTGGCGCGCGCCGTCGCGAGACGCCGACGAGTCCCTCGCGCTGCATGAGCCGCGCGACGCGTTTCTGCCCGACGGACTCACCCGCATCGCGCAGATCGCGCTGGAGGCGCGGTGCGCCATACGTCCCGTCCGAGCGCGCGTGGAACGTCCGCATCATGCCGAGCAACGCCACGTCGCGTTGCGCGCGACGCGAGAGGCCACGTGCGTGCCACGCGTAATAGCCACTCTCCGAGACGCCGAGCACGCGACAGAGTACCGCCACCGGATAGTCGGCCTGGTGCGCACGTACGAGTCCGACGAGTCGGGCAGCGTCCCGCTCTCCCGTGCGAACCAGGCCGCCGCTTTTCCCAGGATCTCGCGCTCCATCTTGAGCTGGCGATTCTCGCGGCGCAGGCGAGTCAGCTCGCCGCGCTCCTCCGTCGTCAGCACACCGGGACGGTCTCCGCGATCGGCCTCATCCTGGAAGATCCAGTTGCGGATGGTTTGCTCGGAGGGCTCGAACTCCGCCGCCAGCTGCTTCGGCGTGCGGCCCGCTCGGGCTTACGCGAGAATCTGTTCACGATAGGCCGCCGGATAGGCAGCAGGACGACGGGGCATCGGTAGTTCCTCCTCTCACACAGAGAGTAAGGCTCCACCAAACCGGGTCAACTCCAACTCCAACTCCAGAAGCTCGTCGAGCAGCTGTCTAGCGATCGTTGCACCGACCCGTACCAGCGCGCCTCACACGAGGCCCGACCCCCGCACCGCCGACAATCGCACGCCAGGTATCGGGGCCGGGGGCGACCGCGCCTGGTGCGCGAGCACACGACGCGGCGCCGACGCACCGATCACCTCAGCGGCGCGTCCGGCCGCGCGCGACCCCCTACCGGCCCGGATCGAGCAGAGACCGCGTGCGAACGCTCCGCCGGCAGGCAAGCTCGCCACGCGGCCGCCTCGCGAGTATGATGATCCCCACGCTTTCCTCAAGGCTGAGCTGGCCGCCCACGGCAGTGTGAGACCCTGACGGCAACCGTCGAAGCAGTCTTCCGGGAGGCACGAGTGCGCTTTCGCTGGATCATGCCTGCAGCCGCCCTCTTCCTTCCTTTTGCGCTCCACGCGCAGACGGAAGTCTCGAGCTGGATCCGGGCCAATGCCGTCCCCCTCCAGACCGTCGAGGCACGCCACGGTTTCGACGACATGGAGCCGTTGCGCCGCATCATCGGCGACGCTCGCATCGTGTCGCTCGGTGAGGCAACGCACGGCACGCGCGAGTTCTTCCA
>JBBQYZ010000047.1:0-10622 GCA_038208205.1 Gemmatimonadales bacterium
AGCCAGGTGAGGTTCCGCTCCTCGTCCGGCTCCATGAGGAAGGCCAGCACCGCCGCCAGCCAGTCCACGAACAGGAAGATGGCGTAATAGGTGAGGACCTGCTCCAGGTTGGTGAGTCCGTACTCTAATCGCCCGTTCACCGTGTGGTCCAGCGCGTTGAGCCAGACCGAGATGACGCTGAGCAGGAACATCAGGTCGGCGATCGGGGAGATCGCCGGAAGCAGGAGCTGGAAGAGGAGGACATTGGGGAGTGCGACGAAGCCGAGGGAGCCGTAGCGCCTCCGGAAGAAGGCGTCCCGGTGCTTCCAGGCGCATTGCAGCGTACCGAACGACCAGCGGAAGCGCTGCTTGGCCAACCCGCGCAGCGTATCGGGAGCCTCGGTGTAGGCCAGCGCGCCGTCGGCGTACGCTACCGAGTAGCCGGCGCGGCGCATCGCGAGGGTCAGGTCCTGGTCTTCCGCGAGGGTGTCGTCCTTGAACCCGCCGACCTCGAGAACGAGCGATCGTCGCCAGGCGCCCACCGCCCCGGGCACCACCGTGATGCAGTCGAGCAGGGCGAACGCCCGCCGGTCGAGGTTCTGGCTCGTCACGTACTCGAGCGCCTGCCAGCGCGTCACGAGGTTGATCCGGTTTCCCACCTTGGCGTTGCCAGCCACAGCGGCCACCCTGGGGTCGACGAGCGGTCGGACCAGCTCGGCCACGGTGTCCGCATCGAACACGGTGTCGGCGTCCAGGCCGATGACGACCTCGTGACGCGCGCGCCCGACGCCGACGTTGAGTGCGCTCGCCTTGCCGCCGTTGGGCTTCCGGTAGACCGACACCTGGGGGTGCGAACCGTACGCCTCCTCGCAGATGATCGCCGTGTCGTCGGAGGAGCCGTCGTCCACCACGACGATCTCCAGCTGCCCGGCGTAATCCTGGTGGAGCAGCGAGGCGATGGTCCGCACTACAACCTTCTCCTCGTTGTAAGCCGGCACGATCACGCTCACCCCCGGCGTGTACGTCACCGCCGCGCCACGATGCTGGTGGCGACGGAGGCGCTGTGTCACCGCCAGCACGCCGATGATGAGCAGGCGTGCGATCCCCAGCACCACCGCCGTGCTGAACACCCAGAACAGCGCCGTCTCGAAGCTGCCCAGCATCAGGAAGCCAGCTTCGCGCACGAGCCGCGTCGCCTCGCTCGCCGGCGGCAACCTCGGCATCGCGTCGTCGCGCGTGATACCCGCCAGCTCGCTCACCAGCACCAGCGTGTCACCGCGCGCGCGCAGGGAATCGATCAGCGGCCCGAGCGCCGCGACCGTGTTGATCCGGTTGCCGCCGGCATCGTGCAGGAGCACGATGTTGCGCGCCGAGTCCTGCGTGGTGGCGTTGATCGCGTTGGGCGCCGCGCGCCGCTCGAGCACCAGCTTGACGATGGAATCCGGCGGCAGCTCCTTCCAGTCTTCAGCGTCGACGTGAAGCCCGATCGTCCAGTAGTTGCGCCGCGACGCGATCCCCACCGGCACGAGCTCGTCCTGCGTAGTCGGTTCCGCGTCGCCGAAGTAGGGAGGTCGGAAGAAGGCGATGCGACGGTTGATCACCGCTTCCACCAGCGATGCGGTGCCGTCGATCTCGAGCCGGTCCCGCCGCTCCCCCTCGAGCGCGAGGTTGGGATGCGTGTAGGTGTGGTTGCCGATCTCGTGGCCTTCGGCGTACTCGCGCTGCAGCAGGCGCGCGTGCGTGTCCACGTTCTGCCCGACCACGAAGAAGGTCGCCTTCGCGCCGCGCGAGCGCAGCGTGTCGAGGATCAGCGGAGTCCAGCGCGCGTCGGGCCCGTCGTCGAAGGTGAGGGCGACACGGTGCCGGTTGCGCGGCTGGCCGCCGGTGCGGGCGAGCACGTACGGGACCGGCACGCGCACGAGCGTCTGTCCGGTCACGTAGCCCGTTCGCTCGTCGACTCGCACGTTGCGCCGGCCGTCGCGCGGGAATTCAGTGATCTGCAGGATCTCCCCCGTCCCTTCGAACTCGGCGTCGTAGCCGGGCGGCACACGCTGCAGGCTGTCGCCGGCGAGCAGGGCGCCATGCCTGCCGATGACGCTCCACATCGACGGGTCTTCGGCGCCGAGGCGCCAGATGGCATGACCGGCGGTTCCGAGCGCGCGCCCGACCAGCATCTCGTTGTACGCCGTCGTCGCGTCAAGGTACCAGAGCACGTGGTCGGTGGAGTCGGCGCCCGTCCACTGCATGTAGGGGTTGAGCGACCGCGGGTCCATCAGCGGGCGCGGTTGCGCCGAGCTCCGTGCGGCGCGCATCGTCTCCTGGAAGGTGTAGCTCTCGGCACGGCCGGCGTGCACCGCTTCGGCGTCGTTCCAGTCGAGGCCATAGGTGCCGATCATGAGCACCAGCTTGGCCGGATTCACGAGTCCGGCGAAGCGCCGCGCTTCGCGCTGGTAGAACTGCTGGCTCGCGATCGGGCCGGGCTCTCCCTTCTCGTAGTGCTCGTCGAACAGCATGGGGAAGAGCATGTCGTTCACTGCCGCGGCCTGCCGCACGTACGCGTCGGGATCACCCGCTGCCACGGCTTGGGTGGCGAGTTTTCCCAGACCGTGCATCGCGTCGTGCAGCTCGCGGGCGAAAGCGAGCACCGACGGCTGCAGGTCGGGCCCGAAGCTCTCCATGTCGAGCGTGGTGCCGGCCAAGCCGTATGTCAGGACCGCCGCCCGCAGCTGTCGCACCGCGATGGCGCGCGCAGTCGGGTTCGTGAGAAACGCTCGCGCGATCGACGCGTCGAAGTCTCCCCTCGTCGAGTCCCCGGCCACGACGAAGTTGCTGACCATCAGGAAGAGCGATGGCCGGGTTTCGGGCGGGCGGCTGCGCATCAGCTCGACGACCTGCGGCTTGATGCGCAGCACCAGGGAGTCCGCTCCGCGCGAGATGAAGCCCCACTCCCCGATCACCCAGTCGAGCTTCTCGAAGTTCCGCTGCAGCGAGGACAGCGAGTTGTCGTCCCAGTTCACGTAGAAGCCGGCGACGATCGACTTCGTGCGGGTGGGTCGCGCGCCGGTCCCGACATCGGCGAGCGGCACGATCTCCGGGCGGCGCGCGCCGGGGCTGCCGTAAGGGCGCATGGCCAGTGCGAGCTTGCGGCGATACGCGGTCCGCAGCCGATCGACTTTGGTGTAGGCGCCTGGCCGGCCGGTAGTACGCCCTGCGATCACCCGTTCGTTGGCGGTCGCGAGAGGAAGCTCGGGAGGGATGGGCGGGTAGAGCACCAGCGTGCCCACGAGCACGAGGGCGATGGCGGTCGTGCCCACGCCGAGCACGAGCGCGGCGCGGCGGATGCGGCGCCAGCGTCGTCCCGTATAATCGATGAAGATCGGAGAGTGGCGGCGGTCGGCCATCGCGCGGGCGAGTCTGCTGGTCGCGCCCGACGTCGCACGTCGCGCGGACTGGTGATAGTCTACACCGCGCTCGGAGGTCGTGCTTCGCAGCAGTTCTCAGTCGGTACCTGAAACGCCCGCGGGGCGGAGAACCATGGCTCTCCGCCCCGCGGGCATGTGGTACGAAGTCGGGCCGCCGCTCTACGCGACCTGCCAGAATCCGGCGAGGGCGCGTCCGTCGGGCGACTCACGGAGCTTCTCGAAGGCACGCTCGCGAATCTGCCGGATGCGCTCGCGCGTCACGCCCATCAGCGCCCCGATCTTCTCCAGCGTCATCGGCTCGCCGCTCTCGTCCAGTCCGTAGTAGAGGAAAAGGATCTTCCGCTCGCGAGGAGTGAGGTACTTCCGGAAGACCTTCTCGATGAAGGACTTCATCAGCTTGTAGTCGGTGACGTCCTCGATCTCGGAGCCGTCCACGCCGGCGAAGCGCTCGCCCAGGGTCGAGGCTTCGCGGTCGGAGCGGTCGATCGGCGCGTCGAGGGAGATCTCGGTGGAGCTCATCTGCTTCGCAGCGCGCACCGCCTCGGGCGTCTCCTCGAGCAGTCGGGAGATCTCGTGCTCGGTCGGATCCCGCTTGAGCACCTGGGCGAGGATCGTCTCGGCGCGGGCGAGCCGGATGAGCTGGGAGTTCTGGTTGAGCGGGATCCTGACGCTGCGGGTCTGCTCGGCGAGGGCCTTGAGCACCGCCTGGCGTACCCACCACACGGCGTACGAGATGAACTTGACGCCCTGGTCCGGGTCGAATTTTCGGACCGCCTTGAGGAGCCCCTCGTTGCCGATCGCGACCAGCTCCGACAGGTCCAGCCCGTGGCCCTGGTACTTCTTCACGTACGAGATCACGAACCGCAGGTTGGCCGTGACGAGCCGCTCGGCGGCGGCTTCGTCGCCCTTCTGCGCCAACCGAGCGAGGCGCCGCTCCTCGGCGGCGTCACTGATCAGCGGCAGCTTCTGGATGTCCTGCAGATACTGATCGAACGCCGTGGAGGGTGACGAGCGGAAATAGCCTTTGGACCTGGTCTCGGTCGCTTGCTCCATACACGCCCCTTACCTGTTGCCGGAAGGTGGTCGAGCGATGCGCTCCGAGAGCGGCGTCGCCCACGTGAGTCAGCAGGAAGGCCACAGTAATGTCGGGGGAAAAAACCGTCAACAGTGAGTTTGCCAGAATGACCGCACTCTTATAAATGTGATCGACATAAGAGCTTGGACGCCATCATCTTAGCGGTGCTCGCGGCACGATCGGTCGATTTATCCCCAGCCGGTCATTTCGACTCCACGGTCCAGTCCGTCATGACGACGCAGGTGGGGAAAAGTGCAAGCGGCCGCGTGACTTGCGTCACCCGGCCGCGTTCTTTCGTGCTCAGTCCGTCAGGCGCGGGGGCCGGAGCTCGGTGGACCGGGCGGCGAGGGCGGATCCTTCATCTTGGTCCGACTGGTCGCCATCAGAATGCCGATCCCGATCAATACGATCACACCCACCGCGATCCACATGGTGGGAACGCTGAGCAGATAGGCGGCAATCGCCAATCCGAGTATCAGGATGATGAAGCCGACGAGATACGTGCCGAATGAGGACATGGGCGTTGGTCCGCTTTGGAGGTGCGAACGAACGGGGCAAGGACGGGACCAGAGAGCGTTGCTGACGCTCGTCGGGCGACGCTACTGCCGACCGCCCAACCTGCCCGTCATCATCGCGTCGCGTGGTACGTCCCGTGGCCTCGGCACCAGTACCGCCGTGCCCTTCGTGCGACCGAAGTGCCGCGCGTCCCTGCAGATCGGCGTCCAGACGTCGAGCCGGTTTCCCTTGATCGCGCGGCCTGTATCGTCGATCAGGAAGCGGCCGTAGTAACTCTTGCCGACGTAGATCTCGAGATAGCGACCGAGCGGGAAAACCTCGGGGTCCGAAGCGACGATCCCCTCTCGCACGTAATTGTCGCGACGAGTCGTGCCCTTGAGACAGTACGCCGTCAACGAGACGGGCACGGGGTCCCCGTAGCGCAGGGGGGCATCTCGATCGACGGCCCAGTCGCGCGAGGCGCCCAGGACGAGCGCACCGTCGAGCCGAATGGGGGCGTAGACCACGACGGGCGACGCCACGATCATCGGCCTCGGCCGCATCCCCTCGCGAACGCGCAACCCGCCGGAGGCCAGCGTCGCGAGCAGCACGAGGACGAACATCGCCGTCGCATGCCGGCCGAGCCGTCGGCGTGGCAGCTTGACCGGCCGGCCATTCCCGATCGCCGGCCACGCGGGGTGCGTCAGCGACGAGTCCAAAGAGGGGAGGGCCGGTCCGAGGATGACGGCGAGCTCCTCGTCGTCGACCGGCCGGACGATCGGAACGCCCTTGGCGGGGGTGGGCAGCGACGACGCGGTCACGCCAGCACCTCCCTGACGAGCGCGTCGTCCACCGGCATCACCCATCCGCGGTCGGCGCCCGCCATCAGCCCCACGCGACGCGGAAGCGCATATGACACGGCGCCGCCACGCGCCTTCTTGTCGGAGCGCGTGGCGGCGAGGACCGCATCGGCGTCGAGCGCGGCGGGCCGCGACACGGGAAGGCCCGCCAGGCGCAGCGCCGTCTCGATCGCCTCGGCCGTCCCACGCTCGGCGATGTCGAGTCGCTCGGCCAGGCGGGCCTCGAGTACCATGCCGACCGAGACCGCCTCGCCGTGCGCGAGCGTGTAGCCGCTCGCATGCTCGATCGCGTGGCCGATGGTGTGACCGAAGTTGAGCGTTCGGCGCCGACCCTCCTCGCGCGGGTCCTCGCGGACGACCGCCGCCTTGATCTCCACACTGCGCGTCACGACCTCGAGCAGGGCGCCCGCGTCAGCGTGGAGCAATGAGGGAATGAGCGCCGACACTCTCGCGAAGTAACCCGCATCGGCCACGACGCCGTGCTTGACCGCCTCGGCAAGGCCGGCCCGGCGGTGCGAGAGCGGCAGCGTCCGCACCGTGTCGACATCGGCGAGGACGATCGAGGGCGGGTGGAAGGCGCCAACGAGATTCTTTCCCGCGTTCGTGTCCACTCCCGTCTTCCCACCGACCGACGCGTCGATCATCGCGAGGAGCGAGGTAGGACACTGCACCACCGGCACTCCACGCATGTAGGTGGCAGCCACGAACCCGGCGAGATCGCCCACGACTCCTCCGCCGAGCGCGACGATGGTGGTGTCGCGTCCACAGCCCTGCGCGAGGAGCTCGTCGGTGAGCCGCGCCCAGCTGTCACGGGTCTTGTGGGCCTCTCCGGCGGGAATGAGGTGCAGCGAGGCGCGACCGATGCTCGACAGCGCGTCGACGAGCGGTGGAGCGTAGTGCGGCGCGACCGCTTCGTCGCTGACGACGGCGTAGTGGTGGGCCGGCGCCGCGACCGCGATGCGGCTCGCGAACTCGGCTCGGATTCCCGGGCCGATGAGCACGCGATACTGGCCGGCGTCGACGGTGCGCGTCGGCTCGACCGCCATTGCGGTGCCCACCCTACCAGGTCACCTCGCCTGCGCCGGCGCGGCGATTCGCGACGCGGGCGAGGGTGAACAGCAGGTCGGAGAGTCGGTTCAGGTAGATCACCGCCAGGTCCGGAAGCTCCACTTCGTGCTGCAGACGAACGACGTGGCGTTCGGCGCGGCGGCATACGGTGCGGGCGACGTGCAGCGCGGCCGACTTCGGCGTGCCACCGGGGAGAATGAAGGCAGTGAGCGGCTCGAGCTCCGACTCGCCGTCGTCGATCGCGTGCTCGAGCTCGGCGATCCGTCCTTCATCGATCCGGGCCTTGTGGAGGTGCAGCGCCATCTTGTCGCGGTCAGGGGTGGCGAGCAGGGCGCCGATGGCGAAGAGGTCGCGCTGAATGGGGACCAGCACCTCGTCGATGCGCGGCATCATCTCGACTGAGCGTGCCATGCCGATGACGGCGTTCAGCTCGTCCACGTCACCATATGCCTCGACGCGGATGTCGTCCTTGGGCACGCGCCCGCCGCCGAACAGGCCGGTGGTGCCGGCGTCTCCGGTCTTCGTGTAGATCTTCATGGAAGCGGAATATAGAAGGAGCGGCGGCGCTTTTAGGGGCGCGAGTCGGGGCCGATGGCTCGGGCCGGCCTCTCGAGGTGATCTCGCTGAAAGGCGGTGGCGCTGACGCGTGCCTGCCAGGTGAAGGGAGACGGCCTGTCGTGCCCATTACCCGAAGAGCGAGCACAGCGAAGCGCGCCTCACAGACGACAACCAGGCACTACGTATCGGCGAGTACGCCACTGATCCATCTAAAGGCTCGTATCGTTGAGGTTTTCCAAGACATCGGGCGGCGCGTGTTGGAACTTGCTGTTGACATGATGCTCCTCGGGGTTACACTTTCCGCGCCCGTCGCCAGGACCTCGTTCCTCTGACGGAGGCGCGACGGCACAGATGCACCGCACAGCAAGCGGAACCGCCGACGTAGGCTGTTCGCCACGATCGAGTCGACTTCCGCGGCGCGACTGCGTCGACACCATGACATTCGATTTTATCAGTGCGCGACCTGCCCCTGCTGGGTGCGTCGCTGCAAACACGCGTATCGCACCCTGCTGGGCTGCGGCCCGCGTTGCAATCAGTGTGCTCCTCTTCTTTGCGTTCGCGGCGTGTCAGCGCGCGGGCGCCAATGGAGCTCTTGAGAGCGAGGAGGGCAGCAGGCTATCGGTTGACGCGTCACCTTCGTCTGCCGCCGACTCATGCCACCGGGGGCGAGAGAGCTCGCACGCCATCCCGTTCTCGGCGGTCGACCTGGGCTCACGCGTCCATGGTGGGGTCGGATACATCCCTGGTCCGCAAGGACGAGCCGTGGTCCGCAGTGAGAGTGAGTGGAAGCGAGTCTGGAGAGAGCTCGTCGACACGCTACCGGCGCCCGCGGTGAATTTTCGCGATTCTGTCGTGGTGATCGCGGCAACCAGAGAGTTCACCAACGGACCATACCGGATCGAATACGTCGACATCCGTCAGTGCGGCGGTGATGGGGACGTTCTGGTGCTCCTTCGCCTTCACGGTGGAAGTCCGCGGCAAGACTACGGCGACCGTTCCATTCGGGCCGTCGAACTGGCGCGGAGCGCGATGGGAGATCATGTCGTTCGTTTCGTCGATCTGCCCGACGTCAACGACCCTTGAGTGCGCCGGTTTGGCCGAGCGGTGTGCGCTCACTGATATAGACGATTGCGGAACCTTTTCCCCAGTTCCTCCAGGGTGGTGCGTGAGTCGCACGCTGCGCCACCTTTCCCTTTCTCTCCGAAGACAAATGTCACCCTCTACGGCCGGCAGTTCATCGGTGTTCACGCGCTGTAAGCGCGCGTTAGTCGCGATCCTATGTGCCTCGGCTGCTTCGGTCGCCTGTCATGACATCACTGCCCCAGGTCGCATGCCTGCTGTATTGGCGCGCCCGAGTATCAATCCAGCGGGGGTGCTGGCGGTGACGGCGGCGAGCATGCAGGGGTGGGCGTTTTACAATGATCAGAACGGCACGGCGTGCGTAGTCATTGATCGCTGTCGCATGACGGAGGGACCGACGTCAACCCCACTCGGAACCGGCAGCGCGGAGTTGGCGACCCCAGCGACCAGTGACGGAACAGCGCTGATTCTAATCGACTACAATGCCACGCGCTTCGACCAGATCACGAACCTACGATATTCGACCTATCGCCAGTCCGCTGATGCGGGCAACAACTTAGCGATCGCCTTGCAGTTCAACGTCGACTACGACCTCGACGACAAGGTTGAGACTTATCAAGGCCGTGTCGTTTTCGAGCCGTATCAAAGCGGCGAAACCGTTGTGCAGGGCGAGTGGCAAGATTGGGATGCCCGAAGCGGAAAGTGGTGGGGAACCAGATCCTCTGTACCGAAGAGTGGCGTGTCCGCCCTCAACCCATGCGTTCAGGCGTCGCCGTGTACTTGGCCGCAGCTCCTGGCCGCGTTTCCGAATGTGGGGGTGCATCGGAGCTACGGAGCGGTGATCCTGAAGGCCGGGTCAGGCTGGGGAGGCTTTCGAGGAAACGTGGATAAACTTGTCATTGCAGTCGGCGGCATCGCAACGACCTTCGACTTCGAGGCGCGAGCAGCCGCCAGCGTGCCGTCGCTCCCACCCGATTCACTTCCGCTATGGATCTACGCCGATAGCAATATCATTGATGGTGGCGACGCACTGGCAGGGCGACTGGCCAAGAGCGCTCTCGTCGTCGCGTTCGACGAGGGAACACCCACAGCGGACCGCACCGCGGCAGTCGCGAAGGTGGGCGGTGTGGTGGTTGGCGGAGTGCGGGCCGACACTGCAGAGGGCTTCTATTACGTGCGGCCGCTGAACGGAGAGACCGTTGATCAACTCGTTGCGGCAGCGGACTCTGTGAGCACAATGCCCGGCGTCGTCCTCGCCGTGCCAGCTTTACTCGGGAGTCTCGAACTTGACTACCGCCGGCCGGACGACGGGCAGGGAAAGAGTATCTGGCGAGTCAACCCAGACTCCGCCGATGGCGACAACTGGGCCTTGGAGCGGATTGCTGCGCCACTCGCGTGGGGTTGCTCAATCGGGAATCCAGTCACGAAGATCGCCGTCGTCGATGTTGGCTTTCATGCCGTGGCGGATCTAACGCCCAACGTATATGGAACCCCGCGGTATTCCGCGCCCGCACCGGGGACCGGACACGGAACGTCAGTCGCCTCGATCATCGGTGCGAAGGGAAACAACGGGTTTGGTATGGCAGGCGTCATGTGGGACGCGAATCTGAGGCTGTTTGAACGTGCGAGGACGTCGCACGAAGACTCGCTTCACCTCAGCAACCTGGCGACCGATATTCTCCGATTGAACGCAGCGGTCGCGGGCGGAGCACGGGTGATCAATCTGTCGGGACACGCCGACGCGATACCCGCAACGTCGGCAGGGCAAAAGACGGTGGAGTATCAGCGGAAGATGCTTCGTTGGGTCGTCAGGCTCAAGAACGGCTCGCCGAGCGCCCCACTTTTCGTATTCTCGGCGGGCAATGACAGTCGAGACGCGTACTACAACGGATACCCTGCGATCGAGCAAGATTACCCCAATCGAGTCCTGGTGGTGGCGGCCGCGGCCGCAACCGGAAGCGGACTCGAGAGTAGCTCGAACTACGGCCCTCGTGTCAAGATCGCCGCACCGGGCGAACGTTTACAAGCCATTAGCGAACTGGGTGTCGTGAGCGCGGGCTTCAAGCGCACGTCAGGCGCCGCACC
>JBBQYZ010000048.1:0-10527 GCA_038208205.1 Gemmatimonadales bacterium
ACACCGGCTTGCGCGCCAGGTCGAGCAGCAGCGGCAGGGCGATGCCGCGCTTGTCGCCGCGCAGGCTGGCGTTGACCACGGCCATCTTGTCGTCGAAGATCGACTCCACGGTGTTCACCACCGGGTTGAGCGGGGGCATCCGCTGCGCGAGCACCACCGGGTTGTCGCCTGGGAAGACGGTCTTCGTGGCCAGAACGTTGGCGGGAACGGGCCGCGACTGGTCGAGGTTGTGGCAGCCCGTGCACCCCGCGGTGCGGAAGACCTCTCGGCCGCGCGCCACCATCTGCCGGTCGCCCTGCTCGCCGCGCGGAGCCTGCAGGCGGGCGAGATACGCGTTCAAGTTCAGGAGCGCCGCGTTGTCCACGCGGATGCCGACGGGAGCGTCCTCGCTGCCGGGGCGTGGGTGCGCGGTGGCGCGCACGTAGGGGTAGCCGGTCACGCCGGTGGCGGCGAGCACCTTCACGTAGTTGTCGGCGATCTCGTCGCCGGCCGCGCCGCCCAGCTTGTGGAGGAAGGCGCGCCCGCCGGGGGTGGTCAGCGTCGTCTGATCGAACAGCGAGGTGTAGACGAGATTGCTGAAGTTGTCGAGGCGAGCGATCGTGCCCTCGCTGCCGAACGGCGCCGCGAGGTCCTGACGGAAGAGCGGCGTGTTGTGCATCGGGTCGCCGTTGCCGTCGAAGGTGTCGTCGAACATCCCGACCGGATAGAAGTCGGGATTGGAGAGGTAGGCGTCCACCTCCGCCTCGGTCGAGGTCTCGGTGAGTCCGGTCGGCGCCCGTCCGAGCGTCTTGCCGCCATTCGCCCGAAGCGCGAGCTGCAGCACCGGGTAGAGGGCCCGCGAGTTGGCCGCCGTGGCGAAGATCTTTCCGACATTGAGCACGTGCGTCGCGAGGCCATCCTGCCGGTGTCCGATCGACCCGCCGCTGGGGCTCCGGAAGGTCGATCCGTCAGCCATGGTGTGGCAGAGCGCGCAGCTCGCCCCGACCTTGTCGCCCTTCGTGGCGTCCATCACACCGTCGCCATTGCTGTCCTTGATCGGCATGCCGATCACGGCGTTCGCGTTGACCAGTGCAACCGTGGTCATCGGGTCGTTGAGCAGCGCCGAGCTGCGGCCGGAGGGATCGGCCCGGAGCTGCGACGCCAGCGTCGAGCGGGTCGCGGCATCCAGCGCATCCACGTCGATCTGCAGGCCGAGCTCGAGGGCCTGCATCGGCGTCACCTTCGCCGCCATCATTCCCTGCGGCAGGCGGACCGCGTCGGTCCAGAACCCCTCGTTGCCGAAGGTCTCGAAGCGGAAGACGTCGCGACCCTTCGTCGCATCGCCGTCCTGCCGCACCGCGCGCACGCCCTGATCGACCGGGCCGTCGCCGCCGACCGTGGCGTCGGCGCGTGAGCCCGCCGTCATGCCGCCGCCGCTGCCACTGGCGCTGCAGCCGGTGACGTACGTGGCCGCGCCGGCCGCGGTGCATGCGGCGACGACGACGAGCCATCGGCGACGCGACCGCTCGGGGCGCGCGGCGATCCGGAACCGCGTCACGACCTGCATCACGAGCTGCATCACATCACCTCTGGTGAGGGAGCCGACACTACGACGGGACGTCCGAACACGCTCGCGGCGCGCCCACGGGCGCGCCGGTCGCGAGGCACTGCTGGTGGTCGACGCGGCGTACGCCCGTGGCGCACGCCGCCCCCGATCCCGGCGAACCGCTACCGGCGCATGTTGGACATGCGGTCCGCCGACACCGGGTGGTCAGCATCACCTGTGCCGGTCATCATCCCGAACATGAGCCGCTCGGTGTAGGGAGCCGGCTGACCCGCCTTCATCGCCATGACCTGCTGGCCATACATCTTCCGCGCGGCGGCGACGGTGCGCTTTCCCTTGACGATGTCGTCGGCGAGGTTGAGCGCGAGGAAGTTCGCCGCTTCCTTGTCGCAGCGCGCCGAGATCTCACCCGAGGTGCGCTCGAGCACCACGCTGCCGTCGTACATCGCCAGCTCGTCGTACATGCTCGGCATCGCCTTGTAGTCCACCCACTGCTGCATCACGTCGGTGTGGTGCGCGGGAAACTCGTGCGGGTACTCCATCTTGTAGATGACGGTACGCTTCCACGGACCCGTCTTGCCCCACATCGCCATATCGGCCGTCATCGCCGCCGGCGCGCCGTACTTCTTGGTCATGAACATCATGGCGTCCTTCGATGCCATCGGCCAATCGGCCATCATGCGGTCCATCTGCATCTTGTCCATCTGCATCTTGTCCATGCCGGCGGCGGGCATCTGCGCCCTGGCGGCGGGGGCGGTCATCAACGCGAGGACGGCAAAGGCCGCGGCGCGCAGCGTCGGCATCGACGTAATGCGGGTCGTCGTATAAGGCATGGGGCAAGGTCCTGGGTGTGAGGTGGGAGTGGCGTGTCGTCGCCCATTGAGGCAGATGACGCTCCGGAAGTGGCGGGGCGGGGTCGGCGTGGCCTAACCGCATGCGCCCGTCGCACTTGTGAAAACGAACGTGGCGAAGGGCGAGGTGACCGGGCTGTTCACGAGACAGCGCATCGCGCCCGTGAAACGTTTCGTGGAACGCCGGCGCTCCCTGCCAGTCAGTCCCCGCGGCCGCGGCGCCAGCGCTCGAGCGCGTCGACGCGTGCCTCGAGCGTCACGAATGAGGTCGGTACGCGGGGGGTCACGCCCATCGCCGGCGGTGCCACCGCCGGGTCCGCGCTCACTCGGAGGGCCGCCGTCAGTCCGGAGCGCGACGGTGCGGCCGGACGCGTCAATCGACCTGGCGCCGTCGCGGCCACTCCTCGCGCCGACAGCCAGACGAAACCGCGGCCGATTGGACCGAGCCACACCAGCCGGAACAGTCGCTCGCCGGGTGGCATGCGGAACGGGCTCTTCACGAGCATCACGAGGCTCATGCCGAACAGCGCGATGCCGAGGATCACGAGCAGCACGCCGACGGTGGGCGTGGCGTACCAGGTCGGACCGAGCCGCACGCGCGTCGCGAGCGCGATGCGCACCAGCGCGATCGAGAGAACGAACATCGCGGCGCCCCACCGGATCGTGGTGCGCCGCCGCCGCCGCGTGCGCTCGTCGGCGCGCAGCTCGGCACGGCGCGTCACGCGCTCCGCCATCACCCGCGCCAACCCCGCCGCCACCTCCGGCCCCGAGAATCCCGCTTCGGCGAGCCGGCGTCCCTCGCCCATCGTGGTGAGGATACGCGCCACGAGGATCGCGAGCAGACCGACCACGGGGAGCATGGTGTCGAGACTCGACATGTTCGCCTCCCGCTGCGACCGCACCACGAGCCACGCCAGCACGAGGATGCCGGTGACGGCGAACGAGAGCCCCGAGAGCTCACCGGCGAACAGGCGGACCGGCAGCGGAATCTCGGGCTCGGCGAGCTGCGCGGCGTCGATCTCCTCCACGAGCGCTTCGGCGGTGGGGAATCGGTGGGCGGGGTCCTTCTGCACGCAGCGGTCGATCGCCGCGGCGAGCGCCGACGGGAGGTCCGGACGCGACTCGGCGATCGGCGCGAGCGGCTCGGTGAGCTGCTTCACGAGGATCTTCTGCGTGCTGTCTCCCGTGACCGCCGTGCGCCCGGTGACGGCGAAGTGTGCCGTGAGGCCGAGGGCGTAGAGATCGCTCCGTCCGTCCACCACGTCGCCCGACGCCTGCTCGGGACTCATGTAGTCGGGTGTGCCGACGACCTCGCCCACGCGTGTGAGGTTTGACGCCGTGGCCGCCTGGGTCATGGAGCGCGAGATGCCGAAGTCGAGCACGAGCGCGCGGCCCGTGGCGCGCTCCAGCATCACGTTGTCGGGCTTGATGTCGCGGTGCACCACGCCGCGCCCGTGCGCGTACGCCAGCGCGTAGCCCACGTCCTGGATGAGGCGCACCAGCTCGCGCACCGGGAGCGGGCCCGCCCGCTCCACCCGATGGGTGAGCGTCTCGCCCTCCACCAGCCCCATCGCGTACGCCAGCAGGTCGTCCGATTCCTCCACCGCGTACACCGGCACGATGTTCGGGTGCGAGAAGCTCGCCGCCGTCCGCGTTTCGCGCAGGAATCGGTCGCGGAGGCCGGCCTGCGAGGCGAACTCCGGCAGCAGGATCTTGAGCGCCACCGGCCGATCGAGCCGGAGGTCGCGCGCGAGATACACCGTGCCCATCCCGCCGCGTCCCAGCTCGCGCTCCAGTGAGTAGCGGTCGCGAAGCGCGTGACGAACGACGTCCAGCGACGAGTTGGTAGTGGTGGGCGCGGTCACGCGTTCAATATGCCGGCGGCGCCGCGAAGCTCAATGCTGGCGCGGGCCGACGGGGCACGTCACCTTCGGTTGAGGGACGGCGGGGGAGCGGGCGACACGGACACCATCACGAACACGAACACAAACACGAACCGGAGCACGAATGAAGACTGCAGCGATGATCGCGCTGGCATCGGGGCTGGCCGCGTGCGCGACGCCGGCCCGCATGGGCACCGCGTCGGGCACGGGGATGAGCTTCTTCATCACGAGCACCGGCTCGGGCCGAGGCGCCGATCTGGGTGGGCTCGCCGGCGCCGACGCGCACTGCCGCACCCTGGCCGCGGCGGTGGGCGCGGGCAATCGCGAGTGGCACGCGTACCTCAGCATGATGGCATCAAACGGCCAGGGCGTGGTCAACGCGCGCGACCGGATCGGCGCGGGGCCCTGGTACAACGCCAAGGGGGTGCAGGTGGCGACCGACCTGGTCAACCTGCATGCCGCGACGAACGGACTGGGCAAGACCGGCTCGCTCAACGAGCGCGGCGAGATCGTCAACGGCCGCGGCGATACCCCCAACCGGCACGACATCCTCACCGGTTCGCAGCTCGACGGCACCGCCTTCTCCGGCGCGGCCGACCGCACCTGCGCCAACTGGACGAGCAGTGACACGGCGGGCGTCGCGCAGCTGGGGCACTTCGACAAGCAGGGGGGCGGCGACAACCCCACGTCGTGGAACTCCGCGCATCCGTCGCGGGGCTGCAGCCAGACGAACCTGCGCGCGACGGGTGGGGACGGGCTGTTCTACTGCTTCGCGATCTGATCGGTTGGCGGTGGGTGGGGGGTGGCGCCACCTCCCCCCTGGCCTTCAGCACACCATGTGGTTGTTCGACGTCAGATGTCCGCGCGGGTCGTGCCGCCGAAGCGCGGTCCTCCGACGCGGCGTGTGAGCCAGCGCCAGTGGAAGGCAAAGAGCGCGGCGGCGATGAGGAGCGACAGCACGCTCGTGATCAGCGAGCGGCGCGCGTCCACCGAATTACGCTCGGTTCGGTCGGCCCGCAGCGCGTCGAATCGGCGGCGCAGCTCGGGCTCAGGCACAGTCTCGAGCTTCGCCGCGCTTGGATCACCGCCACTCATGTAGCGGCGCGACATGTCGTACGTCGTCCGAAACGCCTCGAACGAGCTGACCGACGGCTCCATGCCGGGGAACTCTCGATCGCCGCGATACAGCGGTGCGCTCAGGGTCAGCGTCGCATCGACGATGGACACGACACTCGTGAGCGCCCAGACGAGAGCGATGAGACAGACGGTATAGCCGTACAGCTGGGGGACGCGCTCGGGACGTTCCACGACTCCTCCCTGGACGAAGCGACTGGACGCGAGGATCACCCACGCGGCGATGACGACGATGCCGACGAGGGCGCTGCCGACGAAGCCAATGATGCCGGGAGGGCCGGCGGCGTAGGCGATCGAGGTACTCACCGGCACACCAGCTTCGCGGCGAGCGAGTCATCGCGCAGGGCGAGCGCGAGAAGACGGGTGCGAGTCGTCATCGGCAGCTCCGGTACGGAACGATACAGAGGGGGTATCACCCGTGCTACACTTCCCGTGCTACACTTCATGATGGGGGCGGGACGCCTCCACTTCAAGGCTCTCGCACCCGCACCGGAGACCCCCGATGGACCGACGGCCGCAGTCCCTGGGCGAGGAGATCGCGAACAGCGTCACGCACGGCGTCGCGCTCGTCGCGAGCATCGCGGCGCTCCCCATCCTGGTGCTCCAGGCGTCGCGCGCCGGCGACGGGTGGCAGCTCGCTGGCGCGGCGATCTTCGGTGCCACGCTGGTGCTGCTGTACTCGGCGTCCACCCTCTATCACGCCATCCCATTCTCGCGCGCCAAGGGCGTGCTGCGGGTGGTGGACCACGGCGCGATCTACCTGTTGATCGCCGGGACGTACACGCCATTCACGCTGGGCGCGCTGCGGGGGCCGGTGGGATGGGCGCTGTTCACGACGATCTGGGCGCTCGCCCTGTTCGGCATCGTGGCCAAGATCACCCTCCGGTTCCGCTACCCGCGCCTGTCCACCGCGCTCTACCTCGGCATGGGCTGGCTGATCGTGGTGGCGCTGCGGCCGCTGATGACGCACGTGTCGCCGGCCGGCCTCGCCTGGCTCCTCGCCGGGGGCATGTGCTACACCCTTGGCGTGGCG
This sequence comes from Gemmatimonadales bacterium, assembly GCA_038208205.1. GTDB lineage: Bacteria > Gemmatimonadota > Gemmatimonadetes > Gemmatimonadales > Gemmatimonadaceae > AG11. The sequence continues at coordinate 6,445 of JBBQYZ010000048.1, forward strand.
TTCTACACCACGGACTGGCGCCTGCGGTACGGGCACGCCGTGTGGCACGGCTTCGTGACGGCAGGGAGCGTCTGCCACTTCTGCGCCGTCCTCTGGTACTCGGCGCCGCGCGGGGCGTGACGCAGGCGAGGTCGTCGAATCAATTGTTATTTATAGGATCGCTCACCCGCTGACCTTTTCGCCTCCGCACGGCTTCCTGACCATCCTTGCGCGCCAGGGGAAGCAACCGAGACGCGGGCGGCAAGGTCACCGCGTCGACGCGTGTCACCGCTGCCACACCGTGGCGCCCGGCCCGAGCGGGGGCGTGAGATACAGGTCAGCCACTCGCTGCGCCACCTCCCAGGGCGCGCCGCCGGTGCGGTTGGTGAGCAGCACCACCGTGACTCGCCGCTCGGGATAGCGCACGATGGCGTTGGTGAAGCCGCGGCTCTCGCCGTAGTGCGTCTGGCGCACCGCGCCGCGGTCGCGATCCACGAACCAGCCGAACCCGTAGTGGGTGAGCGCTCCGTCGGGGAGCAGGGGCGGCGTCCACGCCTCGCGCTGCGCCCGTGCGCTCACTAGCGTGTGTCGCTCGAGCGCGTGGTCCCACCGCGCCAGGTCGGCGATCGAGGTGTAGACGCCGCCGTCGCCCAGGGTCGCGCTCGTGTTGCTCTGGTCGGTGCGACGCACGCCGCCGCCGGTGCGGGCGATGGTGTAGCCGTAGGCGCGGTTGGCCACCACCGACCGGCCCTCCTCGAGCGCGACGGTGTGTGCCATGCCGAGCGGCATGAAGACCCTGTGGTGCAGGAAGTCGGCGAAGCGCTGTCCGCTCGCCCGCTCCACCACGAGACCGAGGAGCACGTAGCCGCTGTTGCTGTACCTGTATCGGGTGCCGGGCGCGAACTCGAGTGCCGTGGCGTGCGCGATGAGGGCAGGCACGTCGCGGTCGTGCACCTGCGCGGTCCCGCTGTCGGGAACGAAGTCCTCGTAGTCGGGGAGACACGAGGTGTGGTTCAGCAGGTGCCGCACCGTCACGCCCCGCGTGAAGGCGGGCAGGGCGGGGATCAGCGTTGCCACCTCGTCGTCATAGCGGAGCGTACCGTCGGCGACGAGCAGCATGATCGCCGTGGCGGCGAACTGCTTGGAGAGTGACGCGAGGCGGAAGTTGGTCTCGGGCGTCACGCGCTGGTTCGTCTCCAGCTCCGCGAGCCCGATGAAGCCAGCAAGGGCATTCGAGACGCTGACGGCGTAGTCGGGCCGCGTCTTGAGGTCGCTCAGCGAGGATTCCCATACGGCGACGACGGAGTCGCGCCGCTGGCCGCAGAGCTCCGCGAGGTCCGCGAGGAGCGCTTCCAGCGGGCTCCGTAGCTGGTCTTCTGGCTCACCCCGCGCTGCCACGTTGTGCAGCTTTGCTTTGGCGTCGGCTCCGAACTGAGAGACGGCAGCGGCGAGGGTCAGCGGCATTGACTTGGTTCGGGCAAGAGATCGGTCCGGTCAGGGACGCCGGTTTACCGGGTATCTACTAATTACTACCAGATTGGGAGATAGACATTGCCGACGTCTACCATAACTACTAATTTGGGATCTGCTAGTAGTTGATCGGTAGTTATCAACGGGGGCATCTCATGAAACTGCCGGTACCACCTCCACCCCTGAATGAGATCCTCACCAGGCTGTTAAGCAGGCCAGCGGGCAGTCAGCGCTTTCAGACGCTGACCAACACTCGCCTCGGGCCGGCCCCAGGGGGCAAGTATCGCCACTGGGACACCTTTCGGCATGCCCCCCCAGTTGACGGCTTCTCGGCGGAGGAGCAGTGGGCGGCCGTGAAGCTTGCCCGGACCGCTCTCTATCAGGCGCTGCCGCTGCACGACGCGGAGGGCAAGCCATTTCGCTACGCACTGCCGAACGTTGCCCTGGCGATGCTGCACCAGGTCGATCGAAACGCGGCGGGAAACATTCAGGCGAGCGAACAAGTGACGAGTCCAGCCACCCGGGACACCTATCTGTTTCGGTCCATCGTCGAGGAGGCGATCACGTCCAGCCAGCTGGAGGGCGCATCGACGACGCGCCGCGTCGCCAAGGCGATGATTCAGGAAGGGAGAGCACCACGAACCCGTAGTGAACGGATGGTGCTCAACAACTATGAAGGCATGCGGCACGTGCTGCGCATCGTCGATCGACCCCTGACCCCATCCCTGGTCATCGATCTGCAGCGAGTGCTGACTGAGGGAACCCTGGACGAGCCGGACGCTGTGGGCAGGTTTCGCCGGCCGGACGAGGACATCGTCATCGAGGATGCGACCGGAACGCGATTGCATACGCCTCCGCCGGCCAACCAGCTCGAGCAGCGCATGCGCGCCATGTGCGAGTTTGCCAATGGTGGCGGAGACGACGAGTTCATTCCGCCGGCCGTACGCGCGATCCTGCTTCACTTCTGGTTGGCGTACGACCACCCGTTCGTCGACGGAAATGGACGGACCGCCCGTGCCCTCTTCTACTGGTCGATGGCCCGCCACGGATACTGGCTCTGCGAGTACGTCTCCATCTCGCGCATCCTGAAGAAGGCACGCGGCCAGTACGCACGGTCGTATCTCTACACCGAGAGCGACGACAACGACGCGACGTACTTCATTCTGCATCAGCTTCGCGTGCTGCTTCGCGCCGTGGAAGAGCTGCATCATTATCTCGCTCGCAAGTCTTCCGAGATCCACGAGGCCGAGGCGCTGGTTCGGCGTGCGGCTGCGTTGCGTGTCGAGCTGAACGCTCGACAACTCGCGCTGATCAATCACGCCCTCAAGACACCCCATGCTCGGTACACGGTCGATTCGCACCGGCGATCGCATGGCATCAGCTACGAGACAGCGAGGACTGACCTCACGCGCCTGGCCGAGGCGGGCCTTCTTGAGCAGCGGAAGTCGGGCCGAGCATTCTCGTTCATGCCAAGTCCCAAGTTGCGCGCGACGTTGACCGAGACCCGGCCCTCGCGCGCCTAGTGCGGCGACGAACATGATGGTGGTCGAGGGCTCGCTAGTCACGCTGCAAGCGCTGCGCGGATCCGACACCGACCCGCAAGCTGCGCGCTGTCCTCCCGCCACCACGGTCGGGGCGCTACGTTCGCGCCGTGGCACAGCCCCCTTCCGATGGCATCTCCAGCGTCCTCGAGTCGGTCGTCGCGCGGTTCGCGACGATGGTGCGGAGCGTCGGCATGCGTCACCGGCTCGACGAGGGCGATCTGGACGAGGTGCTGCAGGAGGTTCGCATCCGGCTCTGGCGCGCGGACCCCGCCGGTGAGCAGATCGAGCAGCTCGGTGCGTCATACGTATATCGCACGGCCACGACGGCGGCGCTCGACATCCTGCGTCGCCGGCGTGCCCATGCCGCCGACCGCACGGAGTCCGTGGACGACCGACCCGACGCGCTGCCGCATGCCGCACCCGGACCGCTCGAGGAGCTCGAGGGGGGAGAGCTCAACACACGGATCCTCGCGGCGGTCGACACCCTGGCCCTCCCGCGGCGGGCGGCGGTGCGCATGTATCTGAGCGGCTATGAACGCGAAGAGATCGCCGAGCTCCTGGGCTGGACCGAGGCGAAGACGCGCAACCTGATCTATCGCGGCCTCGCCGATCTCCGGCGCAGCCTCACCGAGCGCGGCATCACCCTGGAGAGGTCGGAATGAACGAGGAGCGGCCAAGCGACGCGCGACTGCGTGACGCCTACCGGCAGGCGGTCGAGGCGCGGCGCGCGCCGGGTCGCGACGCCTGCGTGAGCGCCGAGGCGCTGCTGGCACTCGTCCGGCGCGAGGGGAGCGAAGCGACCCGACTACGGACGCTCGATCACGCGATGGCCTGCGCCGATTGCCGCGGCGAGCTCACACTGCTGCGCTCGATCGAAGCGGCGGGAGGGGAGGGCGCGCGGCGCGCGGTGGTCCAGCTTCGCTGGCGCCGCGCCGCGTCGGTCGCGCTCGCGGCGTCGGCGATCTTCGCGATCAGCCTCGGACCCGCCCGTCGGCTGTGGGACGACGGCGGCGAACCGGTGACCCGCGGCGAGGGGTCGGCATTGGCCCTGCTCGCACCTCGCGCCGCCGACGTGGTGAGCGCGACGTCC
>JBBQYZ010000049.1:0-10452 GCA_038208205.1 Gemmatimonadales bacterium
CCCCTCGAGCGCCGCGTCGAGGGTGAACGGATCCATCCACGGCGAGTAGGGCAGCTCGGCCGCGGCGCGCGCGGTATCCGTCGGCTGCACGTGCGGGAAGGTGACGTCGCGCCCGTTGTTCTCGTTCGACACGGTATCCCGCTCCGCGTACGCGCTCGCCGGGAGGAGGAGGGTCCAGCGCTGTCCGGCCGTTTGCTGCGGCACCCGCCGCGCGTTCACGCGGCGGATCCAGTCGGGGAGCGTATCGGCGTAGTAGCGACTCGTCGTGAACTCGCCGTTCGACGTCGCGTACCAGAAGACGCTCTGCTTGGCGCGCCCCATCGGCAGGATCGCGCCGCGGTCCTTGCGCGAGATGGAGAGGCCGCGCGAGCGCGCGTCGCGCGTGCGCAGCCAGTCCATCAGGACCGTACCGCGAAAGCGATACGGTGAGGCGGGCAGATCACGGGACGTGAGCAGCGGTGCCTGCGGGTCTTCGACCCCGGCCGTGTTGCGGAGGATGCCGGTGGAACGCGGGAAGCGACCCGACATCACGACGGAGTGGCCTGGTGCAGTCTCCGTGACGCCGTGGTCCTGGAACGCGTTCGTGAAGAACGCGCCGTGGCGGCCAAGGCGCGCGAGCCCCCCCGTCAGCTGACCGGCCCACCGGTCCATGTAATCGGACCGCATCTGATCCACGGTCAGGAAGACGATGAGCCGCGGGTGGTCCGTCGCGGCGGGGGCGCGCTGCGCCGCGAGCATGGGGCTCGTGAACAGCAGGGTGACGAACGACAGGACGAGGTGGCGCATGCCGTAATCTAATTCCGCCATCGAACGCCGTTCACGCACCGGACGCTAGAACTCGTTCATGGCGCTGGAGAACCGTGGATTGACCACATTGTTCAGCACGGAGCCGAAGGTGTAGCTGATCCCGGCGAAGAGGAACGCTCGGTAGGTGGTGGCGAGCTGCGACTGCCGCAGCAGTACCTCCTGGAGGCTGAGGTTGCCCTTGGCGAGGTAGATCTGGTCGTGCATCACGGTGTAGTTGCCGAACAGGTTCAGGCTCAGCCCCTTGATCAGTCGCACGTCCGCCTCGCTGTAGAAGGTGAGGCGGCTCTTGGAGAGGTCGTCCAGCAGGTGGTAGCCGTTCACCTCGAACTGGACCGACCCCCACTTCTGCTTCTGGGCGAGGGCGACGTTGAGCGACTGGAAGGGGCGAGTCTCGCGCGTCTTGAAGTACACCGTCGTGTCGATGTACCGGTACTGCCGCCCGCCGACGGCATACTGCAGCGTGAGGGCCCGGCGGGTAGACTCGCGGTAGGGGAAGACGTTGTACTCGACGACTGGGGAGATGCTGGCGAGGAGCCGCTCGTTGAGGAAGGTGGAGGACGCGGCGCTCGTGCGGAGCCCGGCGGACCAGTGCTGCCCCAGGCTGCGCACCTGCTGGAACGCCCCGCCGTAGTCGCGCCGGACGCTCGTCACCTTCTCGCCATCGATGTCGAACGCCTGGTCGTTGTAGTTCTCGTTGACGCGCAGGTTGGTCTTCCACTGCTCGGTCACCCGCGAGGCGTTCACGCTGCCGTACACGTAATTGTTGGAGAAGTCGCGCTCGCGCGATGCGTTCACGTTGGCGCCGAGGCGAAATACCCAGGCGTTCCAGGGATCACGGGGCGTGGCGGCCGGTGTGCCATGCGTCGTATCCGGGGCGGCGAGAGTGAGCGTAGCACGAGGCGCCTCCGCCGTGCGCGCCACGTACCGCGCGAGTCCGAGCTTGACTGTTCGCGAGATGGCCTGTCGCTGCTCGTCCTCGGTCGCTCCCTGCGGAGTGATGAGGCTGAGCGTGTCGTTCACCCCAGCGAAGCGCCGCTGTCCGTAGAACGCCAGCCTGAAGGCGCCACCCCCACCCCCCGTCGTCTCCCGCGTGATCAGCACGTGCACGTCGGCGGCCGAGCGGTCCCGCACGTGGTCGACAAAGGTGATGTCGGTGCGGTAGAAGTCCGGCTCGCAGTAGAAGCCACTGCAATCGAGGAAGAGCGCGAAGGCGCGACCGCCCTGCCCCGCCACGGGTGGCGCATGGAGCATGAGCGCCGCACCGAGTGCGAGGAGGCGGAGGAATCCGCGCGGAGAGTCAGGCACGTGTGTGGCCGTTGCTGGGTGGCGGTGAGGCGCGTGCGATTGGCGCGCCGAGCTCGACATCGAGTTCAGCGCGCTCATCTAACGCACCGTCACGCGTCGGCGCCAGTCAGGCCGCTACGCCGCGCGGCTCACCGACTCGGCCAGCAGATTCTTGGCGAAGCAGATCTCGTTGCACGCAAAGCGGCGCGCGCAGCCGAGGCAGTCGCGACGGATCTTCTCGGGATAGCGTGCGCGGTCCACCCGCTGGTAGCCGATCGCCGCGAAGAAGTCGGGCTGCAGGGTGAGCGCGAACACGTCGTAGATGCCGCGCTTGCGAGCGAGCGCCTCGACCGCGGTCACGATCGCACGACCGAGTCCCTTGCCGTGTGCGTCTCTCGACACGGCGATCGCCGCCACCTCGGCCACGCTCGGCGAGTATTCCTTGAGCGCGCCGCAGGCGAGCAGCTCGCCGGCCGTGTTCTGCACCACGACGTAATCGTCGATCGCCAGGGCGATCATCTCCGGGGTGCGCTTCAGCATCTGCCCTTCGTTGGCGAAGGTGTTGTTCAGCCGCGAGATCACCGCGGCGTCCTGCGGCCGCGCGCGGCGCACGATCAGGTCAGGTGCCATCAGAGGACTTCCTCGAGAATCTGCAGTCCGCGCGCGAGCTCGTCGCGCGTGGCCACGAGCGGCGGGAGGAGCCGCACCGTGTAGTCTCCCGCCGAGCAGATGAGCAGCCCGCGCGTGAGCGCCTCGCTCACGACGTGCCCCGCCGTGCCCATCACGTCCACGCCCCACATGAAGCCCACCCCGCGCACCTGCCGGATGCGGCCCGTGCGCCGGGCGATCTCGCCGAGCTGCTCGCCCAGCCATGCGCCGGTCTCGCGCACGTGCGCGAGCATGGCGGGGTCGGAGAGCCGCTCGAGCACGTGCAGCGCGACGGAGGCCACGAACGGTCCGCCGCCGAAGGTAGTGCCGTGGTCGCCGGGCTTCATCGCCGCGGCGATCGACTCGGTCATCAGCACGGCGCCCATCGGGAGCCCGCCGGCGATCGGCTTGGCGAGGGTGACCATGTCGGGTTCGATCCCGGCCTGCTCGTAGGCGAAGAGCGTCCCAGTGCGTCCGAGGCCGCACTGAATCTCGTCGAGGATGAGGGCGATGCCGCGGTCGCGCGTCATGGCGCGCAGCTCGCGCAGGAAACCGGCGTCGAGCACGCGTACCCCGCCCTCACCCTGCACCGGCTCCACGATCATCGCGGCGACGGTATCCTCGCTGAGCGCGGCGTCGAGCTCCACCAGGTCGCGCTCGAAGATCGAGACACCTGGCGTGAGCGGCCGGAACGGGAGCCGGTACGCCGGTCGGTCGGTGGCGGCGAGGGTGGCGAACAGCCGGCCGTGAAACGCGCCGCGCAGTGCGACGATCTCGTGCTTGGCGTCGCCCAGCGTGCGCGCCCAGCGCCGGGCGAACTTGAACGCGCCCTCGTTCGCCTCCGCCCCCGAGTTGCAGAAGAAGACGCGGTCGGCGAACGACCGGGCCACGAGCGCGGCGGCGAGCCGCTCGCCCGGCGCGGTGCCGTAGAGGTTCGACGTGTGCACCAGGCCGTCCGCGGCGGCGTGCAGCGCCGCCTTGAGGCCGGCGTCGTCGTAGCCGAGCGCGTTGACGGCGATGCCGCTGACAAGGTCGAGATACCCTTTCCCCTCGGCATCATAGAGATACACGCCGCTGCCACGCACGAACTCCACCGGGGCGCGCTTGTAGGTACCGAGGATGGAGCTGCCACGCACCAGCGGAAGGCCGGCGCTCGCGGGCTGCGCCTCGTGCGTCGGGCTCGTCGGGCCGCTGTCGGTGGGGCCCGCCATCGTCGTCGTTATCGTCGGTGGCGTCATGCGCAGATGCTCCCTACTCGTGTCAGTACCGTTCCGCGGTCGGGCGCACCGATCGCGGCGATGTCGGAGATTCGGACCCGAGTCACCCCGCCCTCCAGTGCGGCGAGCGCGCTGTCGAGCTTCGCGGCCATCCCGCCGGCGGCGGTACCGTCGTCGATCAGCGCCTGCGCCTCGTCGGCATCGAGCGATCCGATCGTCGCGCCGCGTACCATCACGCCCGCCACGTCCGAGACCAGGAGCAGCTCATCGGCGCCGAGCGCCACGGCGATCGCCGACGCGACGTCGTCGCCATTCACGTTGAGCACTGGCCCGACGCTCGCGTCGTCGCTGCGGCTCACTGGCGACACGACCGGCAGGTATCCGCCCTGCAGCAGGAGGCGCAGCAGCGCGACGTTCACCGCGCTCGGCGTACCGACGAATCCGAACTGCGCTCGGTCGAGCGGGGTGGCGCAGAGGAGTCCCGCGTCCTCGCCCGAGAGACCAACCGCCGCGACGCCGACATCGCTGAGCGCGGCGACGAGCCGCTTGTTGGCCGACCCTGAAAGCGCCATGCGGATGATCTCGAGATCCACCGCGCTCGTCACGCGGCGGCCACCGGTGAACTGCGCGATCACGCCGTACAGGCGCTGGAGCGTGCTCACCTCGTCCCCGCCGCCGTGCACGACCACGAGGCCGGCCGGCGTGGCGCGCATCGCGGCGGCGAGCGCCGTGGGGAGCGCGGGGTCGAGCTGGGGCCGCCCGCCCACCTTGATGACGCGCGTCATGCCGGCAGCCCGGCGCCTTCGTCGAGGGCGCACATCAGGTTGGCATTCTGCACCGCCTGACCGGCCGCGCCCTTGATGAGGTTGTCGATCGCCGATGTCACGAGCAGGGTGGGCTGGCGCGTGCCCGCGATCATCGTGGCGGAGAGCTGCACCACGTTGCGCCGGATCACCTCCCGCAGCGCGGGCTGCGCAGCGACGACCTCGATGAACGGCTCGCCAGCGTAGGCATGGCGGTAGAAGCCCACCGGGTCGGCGAGGGGGGCGGCCAGCGGCACCGTGATCGTCGAGAGGATGCCACGGGCCACCGGCAGTAGGTGGGGGGTGAACACGAGCTCCGCGCCAGTCCCGAAACCGTCGAGCGTGGCGCGCATCTCGGCGAGATGCCGATGCGTGTTGCCCACCCCATACGCGCGGTAGTCGCCGGCGATCTCGGCAAACAGCAGCTCGCGCTTGGGGGAGTTGCCCGCCCCGCTCACGCCGCTGGCCGCGTTGGCGACGATCGTGGCGTCGGCGCGGACGAGCCGCGCGGCGAGCAGGGGCGCGACGGCGAGCAGGATCGATGTGGGGTAGCAGCCCGGATTGGCCACCACGTCGGCGCCGCGGATCGCCTGTCGCGTCTCGGCGCCCAGCTCGGGCATGCCATACGGAGCATCGGTGGCCCCGTTCCCGGGACGGAGGTCGCTCGAGAGGTCGACGACGCGCGCACCGGCCTCGCGGGCGCGGCGCACCCACGGAAGTGACGCGCCGTGCGGCAGGGCGCAGAACACGACGGCGGCGTCGGCGAGCGGCGCGTCGTCCGGCGCCACGAAGGTGACGTCGGTTCCACCCAGGCGCGCGTGCTGCCCGCGCTGCTCGTTGGCCGTGGCGAAGGCCAGCGAGAATCGCGGATGGCGCGCCACGAGCGCGCACAGCTCGCGACCGGCGTAGCCACTGGCACCGAGCACGCCGACAGGGATAGTATTCACGGTGTAATGCATAATCATGCATTCCACTGTGGTCAATCCCTGGTTACCATCCGTGCTGGCGAATAGTGAACTGGGCGATCCTCCGGAGAGGTCATGACGAACAAACAGACACGCCAGTCGGCTATTCTGGAGCTGGTGGCTCGGCATGTGGTGGGGAGCCAGGAGGATCTCCGGCGGTTGCTGGACGCGCACGGAATGGAGGTGACCCAAGCCACCCTATCACGCGACCTGCGCGATCTCGGGCTCGCGCGGGTGCCGACCGAGGACGGCGGACGCTACGTCCTGCCGGAGTCCTTCGGGGCCGATGACGACAAACCCTTGTTAGGCAACCTCTTGCCTCAACTGTTCTCGAGGATCGACGGGGTTGGGGAGATGATCGTCCTCCACACGGTCCGCAGTGGGGCGCAGCCGATCGCCGAGGCAATCGATCAGGAGGGGTTTCCTGACGTTCTCGGAACGATCGCTGGCGATGACACGATCCTCATCGTCACCCGCTCCGCTGCGGCGCGTGAGGCGCTCACGGCCCGTTTGCTCGAGCTCGCCCGGGCCGAGTGACCGGCGCGCGTCGCACAGCTGTCGTCCGCCGACTTGACGTGCGGTCATGGATTGAGTAAATATGCAGAAGTTCTGCATAATCTTCACTCTGGAGCCGCCATGCCCCGCACCATCGTCCTCGCCTATTCCGGCGGTCTCGATACCTCGATCATCGTCCCCTGGTTGCGCGAGCACTACGACGCCCGGGTGATCTGCGTGGCGGCCGACATCGGCCAGGGCAGCGACGAGTTGCGCGGCGTGCGCGAGAAGGCGCTCGCCTCCGGCGCCGAGGAGTGCTACGTGGAGGACCTGCGCGAGGAGTTCGTGCGCGATTTCATCTTCCCGACGCTCCGCGCCGGGGCGGTCTACAATCGGAAGTACCTGCTAGGCACCGCCATGGCGCGGCCACTGATCGCGAAACGGCAGGTCGAGATCGCGCACCGCGTCGGCGCCGACGCGCTCGCGCACGGGTGCACCGGCAAGGGCAACGACCAGGTGCGGTTCGAGATGACCTTCGCCACGCTCGCCCCCGAGCTGCCGGTAATCGCGCCATGGCGCGAATGGGACATCCGCAGCCGCGAGGACGCTATCGACTACGCCACGGCGAAGGGGATTCCCATCGTCGCGACCAAGGAGAAGATCTATTCACGAGACGCCAATCTCTGGCATCTCTCCCACGAGGGAGGCAACCTCGAGGACCCCAACTCGGCGCCGAAGGACGACATGTTCATGCTGACGTCCTCCGCCGCCGGTGCGCCCGACGCCGCCGAGGACGTGGTGATCGGCTTCGAGGCGGGCACGCCGGTCTCGGTCAACGGCAAGGCGCTCGCGCCGGTGGCGCTCGTGACGGCGCTCAACGCGATCGGCGGCCGGCACGGGGTGGGCCGCATCGATTTGGTGGAGGACCGGATGGTGGGGATGAAGTCGCGTGGTGTCTACGAGACACCCGGCGGGACCCTGCTCTACGCCGCGCACTCGGAGCTGGAGCAGTTGATCCTCGACCGCAAGACGCTCTCGGCCAAGGACGTCATCGCTCCCCGGTACGCGGACCTGGTATACGAGGGTCGCTGGTGGACGACCGAGCGCGAGGCGTACGACGCGTTCGTGACCGTCACGCAGCAGCGCATCAGCGGCAGCGTCACGCTGCGCCTCTATAAGGGCGGCATGCAGGTGGTAGGGCGCGAGAGCGTCAACGCGCTGTACGACGAGCGCTTCGTCACGTTCGGCGAGGACGACGTCTACCAGCAGAGCGACGCGGCCGGGTTCATCCGCCTGTTCGCCCTGCCGGCGCGTGTGCGCGCGATCAAGGATCGGGAGCTCGGGTTGATCCCGGCGCCGGGCCGACCGGCATCGGAGCTGGTCGAGGTCTGATGAACTGCTGGTTGGAAGTGGGAGGTGGGAGGTGACGACCTCGCCCTCACCTCCCACTTCCCACCTCTCACCCGGAGCGACGAAGATGCCCGTGCTCGAGGAGACTCCCATCTCTCCCCCGAAATCCCACAAGCTCTGGGGCGGACGCTTCGGCGGCGGTCCGACGCCGGACTTCGACGCCCTCAACAACTCGATCGGCATCGATTTCCGGCTCTGGCCGTACGACATCCGCCTCTCCAAGGCGTGGGCGGTCGCGCTCTGGGGCGCCAACGTGCTCACGCTGGAGGAGAGCAGGACGCTCGAGCGCGGGCTCGACGCCGTGCGCGAGCGCCTCGCCGGCGGCGAGCGGCCCATGCCCTCCGACGAGGACGTGCACACGCTGATCGACCGCCTGCTGCACGAGGAGGTCGGCGAGGTGGCGAGCAAGCTCCACACGGGGCGCAGCCGCAACGATCAGGTCGCGACGGCGACGCGCCTCTGGACGATGGACGTCTGCCAGCGCCTCGACCACGCCGTGCGCGCGATGCAGGCCGTGCTGCTGGAACAGGCCGCCACGCTCGAAGTGGCGTTGATGCCGTCGTACACGCACCTTCAGCGCGCCATCCCGGTGTCGGGCGCACACTGGCTGCTCTCGCACTTCTGGCCGCTCGAGCGCGACCGCGCCCGACTGCGCGCCGCGCTCAAGTCGGCGGCCGTCCTGCCCCTCGGCTCGGGCGCTGTCGCTGGCTGCGCCTACCCCATCTCGCGCCTGCTCCTGCAGGGGACGCTCGGCGTCGACGCCATAACGCCCAACTCCATCGACGCGGTGAGCGACCGCGATTTCATCGCCGAGGTGCTGTTCGCCTCGGCGCTGGTCGGCACGCATCTGTCGCGACTGGCCGAGGACCTGATCATCTACGGGTCGAGCGAGTTCGGGTTCGTGCAGTTCGGCGAGGGGTACACGAGCGGCTCGAGCATGATGCCGCAGAAGCGGAACCCGGACGCGCTCGAGCTGGCGCGCGGGTCGGCGGCGCGGATGCTGGGCAACCTGACATCACTGCTCGCCACCCTGAAGGGACTCCCCACGAGCTACAACAAGGACCTGCAGGACGACAAGCGGGTGCTGTTCGACGCGACCGACACCCTGCTGCTGGTGCTGCCGGCCACGGCCGGCGCGCTCGCAGAGTGCAGCTTTCGTCCGGAGCGAATGCGCGCCGCGCTCTCCAGCACGATGATGGCGACCGATGTCGCCGACTACCTGGTGCGGAAGGGGGCCACCTTTCGCGAGGCGCACGGCGCCGTGGGCTCGCTCGTGCGCGAGAGCGAGCGGCGCGGCGTGGAGTTGCAGGCCCTCCCCTTCTCCGCCTTCACCGCGGCGCACGCGGCGTTCGCGGAGGACGTGTTCGATGCGCTGGATGTCACGCGCTCGGTGGCGCAGCGTGAGGTGGAGGGTGGCACCGGTCCCTCAGCCGTCCGCGCGCAGCTCGAGGCGGCGCGCGCCGTGCTCCTGCCACCCCCGACCCCGCGGTCCTCGAACGTCGCTGTGTGAATTGCCCGCCTCGGACGGTGGCTACACGACCGCCTTGGGCGGTGGCTACACGACCGCCTCGGGCGGGTCCACGTCGCCGTCGCGCGTGCGGGCGCCCTCGGGCGGTGGGGCGCTGCGCTCCGTCGACGGTGTGTTGCTCGCGGGCATCATCGGCTCGCGCACGATGTACGGTCCCTCGACCGGCACATCCACCGCGGATGGCGTCAGCTGGCAGAACACCTCGCGCATGCGGGCGTCGTGCGCCGCATAGCCGGGTCGCGTTCCGGCGAAGGGCGCATCGAGCAGCTGCAGGGCGCGGATGTCGCCGAGCAGATAGTTGCGCCACCCACCCGCCGGGTCCGAGCGGCTGTAGCCGGCGCGCAGCCACCCGCTCAGCATCGGATGGCCGACGCTGTTGACGCCGAAGCGATGGGGCTCGACCACCCGGATCAGATCGCCGTACTCGAACATGACGAGCGATCGCCGGGTGATGGCCGCGCACAGCTGCTGGTGAAGGTCCGTCGCCTGCATCGTCGCACCATCGGAGAGGTCGAGCGCGCAGTCGTGCGAGAAACGGACCGCGCGCTCGGACGGGTCAGGTGCTCACGCGCGCGTATCGGACGCACGACGACGGTCGGGTATCGCCCGGACGGTACCTCGACCGCGTCGCGCCGGCGCGCCCGGGTGATCGGGAGCCGGGTGGCGCTTCCTGCTCGTCACGTCCTGGGCGAATCTCCGCCGGACGGCGTCGCGATGCAAGGTGTCGAGAGTGCCAACAGTCTTGCATGCGCGCGTGAGGCGCTGCGGCATCAGTGGCGCGCGAACACGCTCGTGCCGCCGTCGGCGCGAAAGGCGATGACGTCGAATCGGTCGGCCCGTTCACCCATCTCCATCCCCGGAGAGCCAGCGGGCATGTCGGGTACGGCGAGTCCGAGCACGCCTTTCGGCGCGCGCGCGAGCAGGCGCTTCAGGTCTGTAGCGGGCACGTGGCCCTCGACGACGTAGCGGCCCGCGACCGCCGTATGACAGGAGCGCAGCGCGACGGGGACGCCGAGGCTGTCCTTGAGCGCGTCCATGTCGCTGCGGTCGCGCACCACCGGTGCGAGCCCCGACGCGCGCAGATGCGCCACCCACTTGGTGCAGCAGCCGCAGCTCGGATTCTTGTATACGATGAGCGGCGCGGGCACCGCGCGCGCCAGCTGCGGCAGCAACGTCGAGAGCACTGCGCCCGCGGCGAAGCACCTGGTCATCGCGGCGAGCCAGTCGCGCCGCGTCATCGTCGCATCGTGCATGCTCTTCCTCCGTTCGTTGCCGTCTGCCTGCTCGTCGCGTGC
>JBBQYZ010000050.1:0-10389 GCA_038208205.1 Gemmatimonadales bacterium
CCCCGGCCGCCGGGCCCCCGTCATCACGCCCCGGATGTCGGGGGCGTGATGACGATCGACCGCGCGACCTCCGAGCTGCGCGACCTCGTCTTCCAGTACGTCAACCTCCGGCCCGACGAGATGATCGGCTCGCCCGGCGGCGACATCGTGTGGCGCCGGCTCCCGGAGGGGAGCTGGATCATCGAATACTGGGCGATCGGGCTGCCGGTGCACGAGGTGCGGACGATTCGGAGCGAGCTCCGCCCCGTCGTGCGCAATGGCCGGACGGTCGCGCAGCTTCCCCCGCGGCAAGTCGAGGGAAAGGGCCGCGTCACCACCGGCGGCGGCGTGGTGCGCATCGCCTTTGGCGACGCGATCATCTGGCTCGCCGATGTGCCGATCCAACCGCGCATCCGTGTTCGCCTCCCGCCTGACTAGCGTCGCCGAACGTGCTCGGGCATCCCCGGGTTAGTCTTCCCGCATGCACACTCTCTACCGCTACCTGCGCCCGTACTGGCGTCTCGTCATTCTCGCGCTCGTGCTCGCGACGATCAACCAGGTGTTCTCCCTCCTGGACCCGTTGATCTTCCGCCACGTGATCGACAGCTACGCCACGCAGTACGACAAGTACTCGCGTCTCCAGTTCTTCCACGGCGTGGCACTGCTGTTGGCGATGGCGGTCGGGGTCGCGTTCGTCTCGCGCGTCGCGAAGAACTTCCAGGACTACTTCGTCAACGTCGTGGTGCAGCGCGTCGGTGCTGACCTGTACTCGGACGGCATTCGCCACTCGCTGGCGCTGCCGTTCCAGACCTTCGAGGACCAGCGCAGTGGCGAGACGCTCGGCAAGCTGCAGAAGGCGCGATCGGACACCGAGCGGTTCATCACCGCGTTCGTGAACCTCGTCTTCACCACGCTGGTCGGGGTGCTCTTCGTGATGGTGTACGCCTTCAAGGCACACTGGGCCATCGCGCCGGCATTCCTCCTCACCGTCCCTCTGCTCGGCGTTCTCAGCTCGGTGCTGAGCAAGCGGATCAAGACGATCCAGAAGGTCATCGTCGCCGAGACGACCGCGCTCGCCGGCGCGACGACCGAGTCCCTGCGCAACATCGAGCTCGTGAAGAGCCTGGGGCTGGCGAAGCAGGAGGAGATCCGCCTCAACGCGACCACGGAGAAGATCCTCAAGCTCGAGCTCAAGAAGGTCAGGTACCTCCGGTCGCTCAGCTTCATCCAGGGCACCGCGGTCAACTTCCTTCGCACCTGCATCCTGTTCCTGATGCTCTACCTGATCTTCGAGCGGCAGATCACGGTGGGGCAGTTCTTCTCCCTGCTCATCTACTCGTTCTTCATCTTCGGTCCGCTGCAGGAGCTGGGGAACGTGATCAACATCTATCGCGAGACCGAGGCATCGCTCGCGAACTTCGACGCGATCTTCCAGATCCCGATCGACCCCAAGCCGACCAACCCGGTCGCGGTGGACGATCTGCGCACGCTCGGCTTCCGCGACGTGAGCTTCACGCACGCGACCGCAACGGGGCCGGCGCTCGCGGCCGTGTCGTTCCAGGTGAAGCGCGGGCACACGGTGGCCTTCGTCGGCCCCTCCGGGGCGGGGAAGACGACGCTCGTGAAGCTGCTCGTGGGCCTGTATCGGCCGAGCCACGGCGAGATCCTCTACAACGGCGTGCCGAGCGACCAGGTCGATCTCGACCGTTTCCGCGAGCGGATCGGGTTCGTGACGCAGGACGCCCAGCTGTTCAGCGGTACGATCCGCGAGAATCTCCTGTTCGTGCGCCCCGATGCCACCGACGCACAATGTCTCGAGGTGCTGCGCCGCGCCGCGGCGACGTCGCTGCTGCAGCGCGCTGATCAGGGTCTCGACACGGTGATCGGCGAGGGCGGGATGAAGATCTCCGGAGGCGAGAAGCAGCGGCTCTCGATCGCGCGCGCCCTCCTGCGCAGTCCGCACCTGCTGGTGTTCGACGAGGCGACCAGCTCGCTCGATTCGCTGACGGAGGAGGAGATCAGCCGCACGATGCGCGACGTGGCCGAAGGTGCCGACGTGATCACGGTGCTCATCGCTCACCGCCTGAGCACCGTCATGCACGCCGACCGGATCTTCGTGCTCGAGCGGGGACGCGTGGTGGAGGAGGGCAGGCACGAGGAGCTGCTCGCGCGCACGGGGCTCTACTACGCGATGTGGCGCCAGCAGGTCGGCGAGCGAAGACCAGTACCGGCAGCGGCCAGGGCGGAGGCCGTGCTGGCGGGGTCACGGTAACGGGTGGTGCGCGGTGCGTGGTGGGTAGCTCCTCTCACGCACCGCCCACCGCTCACCACCGCAGTTCCCCGAACGCCGCGTCGCACGCGGCCAGGCACCGCTCCAGCCCCTCGAGCGTGTGGTCGCCCATGTGGCCGATGCGAATGCTCGTCTCCTTGTTCTTCCCATATCCGCTGCCGATCGTGTAGCCCCGTTCGGCCACGGCGGCGAGCACGCGTGAGGCCTGGAGGGCAGTTGGCAGGGTGATGCTCGTGACCGTGGGCGACCGATGGCCCGCGCGCGCGAGCACGCGCAGCTCGCTCCCGTGCCGCGCCGCGAGCGCGTCCACCCACCGGTAGGTGCGCTCGGCCATCGCGGCGTGGCGCGCCCAGCGCGCCGGCATCCCCTCAGCGGCGATCGCCGGAAGCTGGACGTCGGCCGCGAAGAAGAGGGGGATCGCGGGCGTGTTCGGCGTCTGGCGCCGTGCGGCGTAGGTCTCGAACTCCACCAGGTCGAAGTAGAGTCCTCGCTCGCGCGTCCGGGCGGCGCCCGCGATGAACGACTCCGACGTGGCGGCGAAGGCGAGTCCGGGCGGCAGCGCCAGCGCCTTCTGCGAGCCAGTCAGCGCGTAGTCGAGCTCCCACTCGTCGAAGCGCAGCTCGGCACCCCCGATCCCCGTCACCGAATCGACGAGGCAGACGGCGCCCTGCTCGCGCGCCAGCCGCGTCACGATGCGCACGTCGGTGCGCGCGCCAGTCGAGGTCTCGGAATGCACCACGGTGACCGCGGCGTAGCGCGTCACCCGCAGCCGGTCGGCGACCTCGTCGAGGTCCGCCGTCTCGCCCCAGGGCACGTCCATCACGTCGATGTCGCGGCCGCAGGCCGCGGCGATTGCCGCGAAGCGGGCGGAGAAGGCACCGTTCACGATGCACAGCATGCGGCCCGGTGGCGAGCAGCGCACCCCCGCTTCCATCAACCCCGTCGCCGACGAGCTGCTGACGTACACCGGCCGCCCTGTGCCGAAGATGGGCTGGAGCGCTCCCTGCAGCCGACCGAACAGCTCCTCGAACGCTGCGCCGCGATGCGGGATCATCGGGCGTGTCATCGCCTCGAGCACCGGCGTGCGGACCTCCGTGGGTCCGGGGAAGAAAAAGGTGCCGCGGGGCAGGGCAGGGGCGGTGGTCATGCGAGCACGAGCTCCACGAGCTGATCGAAGGAGGACAGGACATAGTCGGCGGCGCGCACGACGGCGTCGCGGCTGACGAATAGGGTGAAAGCGGCGAACGCATCCACGGCGGGACGCATCGCAAGGTCGGTGGCACCATCCCCCAGGGCAAGCGTTCGGCGGGGCAGCGCGAGCGCGGCGGCGACCGCGCGCTTCCCGGTGGCCGTGGCCAGGGGCGAGACGACGTCGTACGACGCGAATCGCCCGTGCGAATCGAACATCATCGCCACGGCGTGCACGTCAGGACCCTGGATGCCGATCCGCTCCGCCACGGGAAGGATCGCCTCACGCAATCCTCCGCTCACCAGCACCACGCGTCGACCCGCGGCGTGGAGGGCGGCCACGGCCTCCGCCGCGCCAGGAGCGAGCGAGCTCGCATAGGCATCGGCGAGCGCCGCGACATCGGCGCGCGAGGGACGTACGAGCGCCAGCCGTTCACCGTAGACCGCGTCGAGGGCGATCTCGCCGCGCATCGCCCGGTCGGTGAGCGCGGCGACGCGTTCGGCCGCGTCGGCGCCCCGCTGCGCCGCCAGCCAGTCGATCCCCTCGATGCCGCACAGCGTCGAGTCGACGTCGAGCACCACGCTGGCGAATCCGCGCTCGGTCACGGCAGGCTCACGGCACGCTCACGGCAGGCTCACGGCAGGCTCCCGCTCGCTCACAGCACGTTGCCGGGCGCGAGGATGCCGGCCGGATCGAGCTCCCGCTTCACCGCGCTCATCGCGCGCACCTGCAGGGGAGACAGCTGCAGCGGCAGCCACTTGCGCTTGATCTTGCCGATGCCATGCTCCGCCGCCACCGTGCCTCCGAGCGCGATCACCTCGCGGAGGGTGGCCTCCACTACGGATTCGATGCGCGACAGCTCGGCCGCGTCGTGCGCGATGAAGTTCTGATGCGGATGGCCATTGCCGGCGTGGCCATAGGTCACCGCCTGCTCCACCCCGGCCTCATCGGACAGTGTCCGCGCCCGCGTGATCGCCCGCGCCAGCTGACGATACGGCACCGCCCAGTCCGTGGACACCTTCCGGCCGCCGTGTGACCGGCGCGCCGCCCCTCGCTCGTTCATGTGCGCCGGCACGGCGTGCCGCACGCGCCTGGCCTCGCGCAACGCGGTCTCGCCATCGTACACGCGCACGTCGTTCACGAGTGCGCCATGCGACTCGGCCAGGACGAGCCACTCGTCGAGCGCGGGCTCGCGGCCCGGCGCCGGGACCTCCTCCACGTAGACGAGCGCCTCGGCCGCCGCCGCCCAGCCCGGCGTTCCCTCCGCGTCGCGCGCGATCGACAGGGCGCGCCGATCGAAGAACTCGAGGCAGCGCGGATGCACCGTTCCGTTCTCACGGGCCGCTACCACGAACTGCAGGGCGTCCTGCTCGGCGGCGAAGGGGATGGCGAGTCCCACCACGTGTTCAGGGAGTGCCAGCAGTCCCAGCTCCACTTCGACCACCACACCGAGCGTCCCCTCGCTCCCGACGAACCAGTCCACCGGATCGTGCGCCAATGCATAGCCCACCGTGTTCTTCTCCAGCGCCGTGCGTCGCAGCTCCACGATCGTTCCGTCGGCGAGTGCCACGCTGAGCGCGCGCACGTGCGCCCGCGTCGCGCCATAACGGAGCGACCGCGCTCCCGACGCGTTGCACGCCACCGCCCCTCCCACCGTGCATTCGTCCTCGCTCGTCGGATCGGGGGCGAGGAGCAATCCTTGGGCCGCACACGCGCGCTTCAGCTCCCCCACGATCACTCCCGGCTGCACGCGCACCATGCGCGCCGAAGGATCGAGCTCGATCACCTGATTCATCGCGCGAAGCGAGAGCACGATCCCGCGATCGGCGATCGACGCTCCCGTGGTGCTCGTCTGGCTCCCGGCCGCCGTGACCGCGGTGCCAGACGACGAGGCCTCGGCGAGCAGCGCCGCGACCTCTGCCGCAGTCGTCGGTCGCGCGACACCGTCGGGTACGAGCACGAGGCCCGACGCGTCGGCCGCATAGGCGCGTCGCACCTCTTCGTCACGGCTGATCGCGGCGGTCATGCGGGATCTCGCGGGAGCGTCGATCGTGGCTGGCCTCTCAGACGGAGGAGAGGAGCGGATAAGGCGGAAAGAGCGGTTGCAGCGGATGCAGCGGATGCTGCCACTATAAACTGATTTGGCGATGGCATTCACGCGCCGCCGCGCAATGCATCTTGCCCTACCGTACGCTCGGCCAGGCCTCGCGATCGTCGCCGGCAGCCCCAAAAATGGTTGTTCGTTTCCACTGCCGAGAAGTGAGATCTGCCACGATCCGCTCCATCCGCAGCATCCGAACCTCCCCTGGGTCGGTGTGGCCAGCACCGCGCACCGGTCGTTCCAACGCGCATCACAGGCTTCTCACGCCCCACGAAAGTGCACCACGGTCGCCGAGCTGACGTCGGGCAAGTTGAGCAGCGCCTCCCGTACTCCGGGTCCCACCGTGCCGTCCACGCTGATCGCCGCCAGCGCGTCGCCACCCTGCGCCAGTCGCGCCTGATGATATTCCGCGATGTTCACCCCGCTGTCGCCCAGCAGCGTTCCCACCCGTCCGATCA
Source organism: Gemmatimonadales bacterium (assembly GCA_038208205.1). Classification (GTDB taxonomy): domain Bacteria; phylum Gemmatimonadota; class Gemmatimonadetes; order Gemmatimonadales; family Gemmatimonadaceae; genus AG11. The sequence goes on from JBBQYZ010000050.1 coordinate 6,018, forward strand.
CCCCGGGTACGTCGTTGTTGGTCAGGATCACCAGCGTGTCGCGCGGCGCCACGTCCACGTGGAACCCACCGATGCGGGTGAGGCGCGCCGGCGAGCCCTCCGGTGCCACCCCCGCCACCGCCAGCTCCTGCATGCCTCCACTCAAGCTGACCTGTACCGCAGACGGATGGCCGAGCGAGTCGGACTCGGAGCACGACAGCTCGATGCCGCGCGCCTCGGCGAGCGAACGCGCGTTGATCAGATTGAGGCGCTCCACGTCGATCGTCCCTTCGAGCACTCCCGCCGCGGCCGACGCCAGGATCGCAGCCGAGGAGCCCGCGAGCTCCGGACCGACGCGGAGCGATACGCGCTGTACCGCGCGGACTCCGCGGTCGGCGAGGATCGCGCGCGCGACCGCCGCGGCCCGGCGGGCCACGTGGAGCGCGGGCTGCAACTGACGGAAGTCGCCGGTGCCAGCGCCGGCCACGTTGATCGAGCGCGAGAGCTCGCCGTGCAGCAGCGCATCGCGCACCGCCGCGCAGGCGTCCACCGCCACGTTTCGCTGCGCCTCGACACTCGACGCCCCGATGTGCGGGGTGAGGAACGCGTTCGCCGCGCGGCGCAGGGGGTGGTCCGGCGCCAGTGGCTCCTTGACGAAGGCGTCGACGATCGCGCCGCGAAGCTGCCCCGCCTCGAGCGCCGCGACGAGCGCCGTTTCCTCCACGATGTTGCCGCGCGCCATGTTCACGACGATCGCGCCGCTCTTCATGCGCGCGAGCTCGCGACGGCCGATCATCGCCTCCGTCTCTTCGGTGAGTGGGGTGTGCACCGTCACCACGTCGGCGATGTCCAGTCCCTCTTCGAGCGTCGCGAGGCGGCGGACCTTGAGGGCGCGGAACCGCTCGTCGGCGACGTAGGGATCGTATCCAATCACGTCCATCCCGAACGCCAGCGCCCGCGCCGCCACCTCGCCGCCGATTCGCCCCACCCCGACGATCAGCAGCGTCTTCCCCTTGAGCTCCGTGCCGAGCAGCTGCGAGCGATCCCAGCGACCCTCGCGCATCGACGCCGCCGCGTGCGGCAGGTGCCGCAGCAGCCCGAGCAGCGTCCCGAAGAACAGCTCGGCCACGGCGATCGTGTTTCCAGCCGGCGCGTTGATGACCGCGATGCCGAGCGCCGTGGCGGCGTCGATCGCGATGTTGTCCACGCCCACGCCGGCCCGGCCCACCACGCGCAGCCGCGTCGCGCGCGCGAGCAACTCCTTCGTGACGCGCGTCGCGCTCCGTCCCACGAAGGCGTCGTAGTCGCCGATCCGCTCCAGCAGCTCCGCGGCGGGCAGCGTCGGCACCTCGTCCACCACGAACGATGGCTCCGCTGCGAGCAGGGCGACGCCGTCGGGGTCGATATCGTCGGTGACGAGGATGCGGTAGGGCACGTGCGTGGGATCCGGGTGGGAGGTGGGCGGTGGGTGCGCGAGCGGGCAGGGCGGGGACATATTTCGGTCATGACCATCGTCTCACGCCGCGACCGCTTCGTCGATCTCGCCGCGCTCGTGCTCATCATTGCAGGAATCGCGCTCTACGTCGACGGGTCCTCGCGACTGCGCGACATCTCCCGGTTCTCGTACCAGCACCCGGGGCCCCGCGGCCTCTCCCAGCGGGAGGTGGCCGACCACGCCCGCTACGAGTGCAACGCCGGGATCGGGCTCGCCCTCGCCGGCTGCGCGGCGGGTGTCATCGGTGCCGTGAGCCATGCGCGCCAACGCCGCGCGATCGTCAGCTGATCGCCATCGCTCCTTCGCACACGAGCACCGACGCGCCGCCCACGCGGACGGCCGTCACCGCGTCTCCATCCAGGTCGGCCTCCACCTCGAGGAGGCTGGGCCGCCCCATCTCGCACCCCTGTTCGATCGTCCATCGCAGGGTGTCCCCCTCGCGCCGGCGGCGGTCGCGCGACGCGAGGTAACCCGCGAGCGCGGCGTTCGCGCTGCCCGTGGCCGGGTCTTCCGGCACGCTGATACCGGGTGCGAACATCCGCGCGTGGTAGTCCACCCCCGGACCGTCCCCGCCGGCGGCGAACACGAACAGCTCGGGTGCCCAGCTCTTTGCCAGGCTCGACTCCCACTGCTCCATCCGCACGCGTGCTCGCGCCACCGCGCCGCGGTCACGCAGCGGGATGAAGAGAAAGGGGAGCCCGCACGACAGCGCCCACGGCGCCCACCGATCGGCCAGCAGATCATCGAGCTCGAGGCCGAGCACGGCGGCGATCGCCTGGCGCGCTGGCGGCGGCGGCCCGGTCTCGGGTAGCTTGGCGACGGACAGTTGCACGAAGGTGGGTCGGCCGTCCGTGGTTCGGATGACGACCGGCACCGGTCCCACCAGCTCCTCGAGCACGATTCGCGTCGCGTCGCCAGTGAGCGGGATCTCTCCAATCTCGGCGAGCACGTGCGCGGTACCGACAGTCGGATGGCCGGCGAATGGCACCTCGCCGCCGGGAGTGAAGATCCGCACCCGGCGCGTGCGGCGCGCGTCGGACGGCGGGTAGACGAAGGTCGTCTCGGAGTAGTTGAACTCGCGCGTCACGTCGAGCAGCCGGTGCTCGGGGATGCCGCGCGCGTCGGGAAAGACCGCGAGCTGGTTCCCGCCGAAGGGGACTGCCGTGAAGACGTCGGCGGTGAGGTAGCGGTAGCGCATGGAGAGAATCTATGCGCCCCGGCCCTTCCGCTGGCGAGACCCACCACCTCGCATCACCTTAGGCCCATGCGCATCCCCTGGACCCTGTCGGCGCACGCGCGACGCGCGACTCGTCGCGCCGCAATCGCGGCGCTGCTGCTCGCCCTCCCTGCCGCGGCGCAGGAGCGCGCGCCCACCGGACGAATCGAGGGGACGGTCTCCGACAGCATGCGTGCGCGCCCCCTCGCCGGCGCCATCGTTCTCCTCACCCGGATGTCCCCCCTGCCGTCGGCGTTCTACAGCACCGCCACGGACGAGCGAGGCCGCTACCATCTCGACAGTCTCTCTGCGGGCCGGTACTCGCTCGCCTTCTCGCACCCGGTGCTGGACTCCCTCGAGCTCGTGCTCCCGTCGAGGGAGATCGAGCTCGAGGAGGGCCGGACGGTCCGGATGATCCTCGCGACCCCGTCGAGCGCAACGCTGCGCGCCGCAGCCTGTCCCGGCATCCCCCTGCCCAAGGGCACCGGGGCGCTGGTGGGTCAGGTGGATGACGCTGATCGCGACCGGCCGCTCGCTGGCGCCACGGTGGCGATCAGCTGGAGCGACCTCGCCGTGGACCACGCCACCCTGCGCTCCACCCTCCAGGAGCGCAGCGCGAACGCACGAACGGACTCCACGGGAAGCTTTCGCTTCTGTGGCCTGCCGACAGACGTCTTCGTGGTCATGCAGGTGCAGGGCGCCGGTCGCGCCGGGAGCGCGCTCCGCGTCGCGGTGCCGGACTCGGTCGGGGTAGTCGTGGCCCGCCTGTCGTTCAGCCCGGCCTCCTCCCGGGCGTTGGACGCGCTTGCTGACACGACGAGCGCCGACTCGGCGACGGCCGCTCCGCTCACCGGGACGGCGGTGCTCACCGGCACGGTTCGTGGCCTGAGCGGTCAGCCCGTCTCCGGTGCGCAGGTCCGCGTCCTCGACGGCGCACCGGTCGCGCACTCCGACTCCAGTGGTGCCTTCACCCTGAGCGGCCTCCCTGCCGGCTCGCAGCTGCTCGAGGTCCGACAGATCGGCTACCTGCTGGGTCAGCAGCGCGTCGAGCTACGAAGCGGCCGCACCGTCACGAGCGACGTTCGGCTCTCGCGCATCGTCTCGCTCGACTCCATTCGCATCGTTGCGCAGCGGTCGCGGTATCGCGAATTCGAGTCCCGCGCAAAGCGGGCGGCCTTCGGTACGTTCCTCACCGAGGATCAGATCCAGCGGCGCAACGCCTTCGAGACCAGCGACCTGCTCCGCATGTCGGGCTTCCGCATCATGGGCAGCGGCATCGACACGAAGATCGTCAGCGGGCGCGGCATCCAGTCGATCTCGCAGGGACCCTGCATCACGAACATCGTGATCGATGGCATGCAGCATCAGGACATCAACCTGGTGAGGCCGAGCGACATCGGCGCTCTGGAGATCTATCGCGGGCAGGGTGGCGCACCGGTCCAATACGACTCCGGGTGCGGCCTCATCGTCATTCACACCCGGCGGTGACCATGCGGGCGTCCGTCGTCGCCGTGATGCGCTGTGCCGTGCACGGTGCGATGCTGTCGGTGATGCTGTGCGCGCGCGCCGACGCACAGGGTACGACCCGCATCGTGGGCACGGTCACGGACAGCGTGCACGCGCGCCCCCTCGTCGGAGCCACCGTTATCGCCACACCGGCGCCGTCGGCGCACGACACGGTC
>JBBQYZ010000051.1:0-10305 GCA_038208205.1 Gemmatimonadales bacterium
CACAGGCGATGGACGATGTCAATCCGGTCGACATCCCGCTCATACACAAATTGTTAGAAGCCTTGTCCGACGCCACCGACGGCGACCTGGGATCATTCCAACGACTGCTCGAAGTGCTCGCCCAGCCGTTCGACGAACGACCCGGTCTGGAGCCGTACGCTGCCCCCGCTCCCCCGAGCTTCGGCCCGTACCGCACGTTCTGTGGCACCTGAGCCCGCGCCGGTCAGTCGACCGCGAGCATCACTTCCGTTGCCTTCACGACGGGATCGCGGTCACCGTGCCGGTCATCTGATTGCGCGTGCTGAGTTTCATTCCGTCCTCGATCCTCTGATCCCGTGTGGAAATCGCACCGATGTCACAACGTGCAACGACTCGTTGAGCGCCCGGCGCCACGATCACAGCGTGAGCAGCTCCTCGTAGAATCCACCGATCTTGCGCGCCCGGTCGATCAGATGGATCTCGAGGATCCAATGCGTGATGCGCCCCGACGGATCCGTGCCGCGCAGGGGGCGTGTATTGCCCGGCGTGATCCGCGACTCGACGCGCGCGCCCCCGAGGTTCTGGTGGGGAAACTCGCCGACAAGGTGACCGGCGTGTCGGTTGCCGAACTCCCAGCCTCGTTGGTGTGCGAGGCGGACGACCTCGGCGCACAACTCCTCGGCGGTCACGTCGAGCCGCTCGCGGTAGTAGTGCTTCGCGACCTCGAAGATCAGCGAAAGATCGTCCCGCAAGCGCAGCTTGACCGGGTCGCGGCCCAGGATCCAGGTCCGGCCGAAATCGGCTTCCCATCCTTCGAACACCGGCCCGAAGTCGGCGAAGACGATGTCGTCGTCGCTCATCATCCGATCGGGCGGGTTCTTGTCATACGGCTGCAAGGTGTTCGGGCCTGAGCGGACAATCCGCTTGTGCCAATGCCTCGTCACGCCGAACCTCTCATGAGCAAGGTCGCGAATGGCCGAGCTTGCCTCGCTGTCGAGCACGCCGGGACGGATGATCCGCTCGGCTTCCACGGCCTCGAACAGCTGCACTGCGCCGCGCTGTGCTGCGAGCAGATGTTCGGCTCGTGCCCTCTCGTCGAACTTCGTGGGTTCGTCGTTCTGGGTGAAGTTCATACGAGGCTCAGCGCCTCATGCACCTGAGGGAGAGTAGTCACGAGTGTCGACGCCGAGGGCGGCTCGACCTCGGGCAACCTCGAAACTCAAGACTCGCCGAACCTTGGCGCAGTGCAGCTGGGTGCAGCTTCTGACGACGAGACCAGGCGTCAGCGCCACGTCATTCTCGGGGAGCGTCCCTCCGCGCGCAGACGGGTCTCGTCGACGGTCAGCCGGCGCGCTGCATCATGAACGAGTCCGGGCGCTGCGAGCGCTCCTGACGCACGCGGCGGAGCATTCGCCATGGCACCGTGAGCGGCTACCACGTGGTGGCGTCGGGAGGGTCGAGCGGTCAACCCGGCGTCTTCGTCTACGGATGGGAAGCGTGGGCGATCTTGTGGGCGTCGATCGTCGGGTTCCGACAACGCGAGTGGGCCGCCGACCCGACACCCGCCGGCGTTCCTCGTGTGGCAGCGGTCGGCGCGGCGTCGAATCCGACGCACCTCTCCGCTGCGATCGGCCGGACATTCTCAGTGCCGCACGAGTCTCGGCATCTGTTCCCTGTCAATCAGCGGCTCGAACTGATCGTCGACGGCCTCAACGCGCTCGAACCCACGATCCTGATGGGTTCCAGCTCGTTTCTGGCACTACTGGCGGTAACGTCGCTCCGCTTCGGCCTTGAGCCCCGGCAGCCCCTTGCGGATCAACCGGTTGAGTGTCTTGCGCATGGTCCCGGGCAGCAACCGTGGTAACGCGCCGGACCATGACTCCGCGGTGTGCACGTGGGTCGTCGCGCGCCCGACTGGTTCCATGGTCCAGACATGGACGGCTTCGATCCGCCCGTGATATCCCTTCCACGCGACCCGGGACGGGCGGTCGGCGGTGACGATCTCGGACCTGATGAATCCCGTCCCCGCGCTCCACTTGAACGTTGATCCGACTGCGAACGGACCATCAAACAGCACCGACTTCACACCCGCGTGCCACTGGGGCCACGAGCGGAGATCGGTGAGGGTGTCCCACACCGCCTCGGGGCTTGCGTCGACATCGATGTCGGCCGTCGCGAACACGGGGACGGCGCGGTCGGCGTCGATCATGCGTGACCACCTGTGGTGCAGTCTCGGCGAAGTCTCTTGACGGTACTCGGGCTGCAGCAGGTCGCTGACGCCGCGACTTGGTTCTGCTTGGCGTTCGTGCCGCACGAAGAACGTCACGCCTGCTTGGCGGTCGAGATGGACCTCGTGTCCCGCGGCTTCGCAGTCATGGACGAGCTGTCCAAGATCACCCAGCCGGGATTGAAGCTGCTCTCAGCACGCTGAGGAAGCGACGTCCCGACAAAGGAGATCACGAGCCCGATTACCACGGCAGGGACGAGCACGATGGCCATGGCCTCGCCGACGTCGCACGCGCTGGTGTTCGCCAGTGCGCCGACACGCCGATGTCGGCACGGTTGGCAAGGACGGACACGATGGTGCCGGCGACGCCACCGAGCTCCAGAGTCCGTGGAGTCGGTTCATCACCGGCGTCGACAACAGCGTTCCGACGATCAGCACCCGCCTGGTCCCGAAGCGGTCGATCACCCGACCGGTGAGAAGACTCCCGATCAGCCCGGAGATGCTGGCGAGCGTGAGCACGAGGCCGAGCGCGCCGACCGAGATGCCGACGCGGTCGCGGATCTCCGGCAGCTGCGGGACGAACGTCGCGTACACAACGCCGTAGGCGAAGAACTGGGTCGACACCGACTGCAACGCCCGGCGATCTCCGGGGCGAGCGACGCCACCAGCGGCGCGGGGTGGACGGTCTTCGGTGCGCACGTTTCGTCGCAACGGTCGACAGTCATCGTGCACCAAGGACGTCGCAGTAGCCGGCGACCAGCCGGTCGACGATCTCCGCTGCCGGGAGCGCCTCGGCGCGCCGGAATCCCTGCCCCGCCCACAGGCTCATGTGGTGAGGATCGCCACGGCGGGCCGCTTCTGCACGCAGCGGCCGCGTGGCCGCATTTATCTGTGGGTAGGCGCTCGGGGCCGACGGATGATCGACCATGAACCGGTTCACCAATCCACGCGCCCGCCGCCCGCTGAACGCGCGCGTGATCGCCGTCGTCGTGAACGCAGGATCGGCGAGTGCCTCCTTATACGTTGCGTGTGCACCGCTTTCGGGACTCCGGAGGAAGGCAGTACCGAGCTGCACCGCCTCCGCGCCCGCCACGAACACGGCCGCGATGTCGCGGCCGTCCATGATCCCGCCGGCGGCTACGAGTGGCAGGCTCGTCGCCGCCCGAACGAGGCCGAGGAGAGCGAGGAGTCCGTACCCGTCGAACTCCTCCTCGTCGGTAAAGCCACCGCGGTGCGCACCGGCCTCGATGCCTTGCACGCAGAGCGCATCGACGCCACGCTCGGCCGCGAGCTCCATTTCGGACGGGGCGGTGATCGTGACCATCACCTGCGACCCCACCCGCTGGAGTTCCGCGATCTGATCGCGTGACGGGCACCCGAACGCGAAGCTGACGACGGCGACGGGATCGCGCAGCAGCCGCGCGAGCTTCGGCTCCCAGTCGTCGTCAGTCCAATCGGCTGGTCCCAGCCCTACACCAACGGACGACGCTTCACGCTCGAGTTGCGCGAGGTAACGCTCGACCGCGCTCCGGTCGACGGGAGGTGCGTACGGGACGAACACGTTCACCCCGAACGCCTCCCCCGTCAGCTGCTTCGTCACCGCGATCTCGGCCGCCATCTCGTCGGCCGTCTTGTACCCAGCAGCGAGGAAGCCAAGTCCACCAGCGTTGCTGACGGCCGCGGCCAACTCCGGCCGCGAAGGTCCACCACCCATCGGCGCCTGGATCAACGGCCAGCGGACCAATTCGCGCACCGATCCCATCGTCGCGTCACCCTGTCTCACACCGACGCCGAGAAACGAACTCGGACTTCCAGACCTTCAGCGCCGTGGCGGCGAACTTCGCACTACCTACTTTCCGCAAATCTGATCTGGCACGCGCCGCACGACCGGGAGCGACACCGCCAGTCAGAGCGGGTCGCCCATGCGGGCGTAGGCGTCGGCGGCGTTCCGGCCCATGAAGCGCTCGAGCGTGACCGGATCGAGCGCGGGCAGGGCGTCGCCGTACACATTGATCGGGTCGGCGTTGCCCTCCTGGTGGGGGTAGTCCGAGGAGAACAAGGCCATCTCCGGGAGGGCCGCGACAACATCGAGCGCTGTGCCCTCGCTGGACCCGGGCAGCGGTGTGAACCGCACGTTCCGCCGCAGGAGCTCGCCAGCGCTGAGCTCGAACGGCCAATCACCCATCATGGTGGACGACTTCGACTGCCGGTCGCAGAGCTTGACGTACGGCGGAATCCAGTCGACGCCCATCTCTTCGAGCACGACGGTGAGGTTGGGGTGACGGTGGAACGCCCCACCGAACAGCAGCGACGACAGAAGGTCTTCGGCCACGTGATGGTGCTTGGTCAAGGACAACCGCACCAGTGCCGCCACCCCCGCGCCGCCTGGCAGGTCCCAGCCGATGTCGGCCCACCCGCTGTAGTCCGCGTAGGTGTTGCCGATGTGGATGACCGCCACCATGCCGAGGTCGGTCGCGGCCGACCAGACGACGTCCCACTCCGGGTGGCCTGGCGGCGTCGCCCTCGGGGGCCGGCCGTCGAGGGTGTAGAGGAAGAAGGCGCGATGGCCCTTGGCCCGCGCCCGCGTCATCTCGGCGACGGCGACGTCGAGGTCCGTGAAATCGACCACCGCCACGCCGTGCAGGCGATGACCGCCGTCGGCGATCTGCTCGGCCAGCCAGTCGTTGCAGATGGCCGCCCCCCGCGGACGGTCGGGCCCGACGTATTCGAGCAGCTGCCACCAACTGCCCGGGTTGACCAGGCAATGGTCGATGCCGATCGTGTCCATCCACGCCAGGCGCTCCGCCGGCGACGACGGGTGCGGCGGCTGCATGGTCACGCGCTCGCCCCGCTCGTCGGACGCGCGCACGAGGGTGGCCAGCAGGGTGGCGCCGTCGGGGCGGCGATCATCCGGCAGCGCCCGTAGGAGGTCGCCGGAGAGGCCGTTGGCGAGGTGCTGCACGATCTTCGGGAACTGGTCCCGCCACTGCTCGAACGGGTGCTGACCTCGCTCGAACTTGGCGACCTCCCAATGGGAGTCGACATCGACGACGACCATGGCTGCTCCCCCACGTCTACCCGAAGTGCTCAGAGCCTAACGCCGGGTGGCCCTGTTCGCGCCTGACGGACCACTCATGCTCCCGCACGCCAGATCCGGATCGCGCGCGGGCGAATCCGATGCGCGATGTCGATCTCTGGGTTCCTCGTTCGTCGTCAGGAAGAAGACGATCGAAACCGTGTGATGTGAAAGGAGACGAGATGGAAGCCCGAATGAACCACCCCGCATTCGTCGTTCCCGACGCCATGGACGCGCTGCAAGCACTCGGGAAGGCTGTCGGCAACGGTGGCATCCCGGAACGGACGCTGGAACTGGTCCACCTCCGGGCCAGTCAGATCAACGGTTGCAGCGTCTGCCTCGATGGCCACGCTCGTGCCGCCAAGAACGCCGGCGAATCCGACGAGCGTCTCTTCACGCTGGCCGCATGGCGCGAAGCGCCGTATTTCACCGACGCCGAACGCGCCGCACTCGCCCTGACCGAGGCTGTCACGCGACTGAGCGACCGCGCCGATCCGGTACCCGATGCGATCTACGACGAAGCCGCACAGCACTTCGACGAAGTCGGACTCGCAACCCTGATCTTGGCCATCGCGAACATCAACGTCTGGAACCGCCTCAACGCGGCGACCAAACAAGTCGGCGGCGAAGTGACCTGGTGAGCGCCAGTTGGCGCTCGCAACTCGCGACTCGCGCCCGCCCCAACCAGCTGATCCCACGTTCGTTGCCGACACCGGCACCCCCGCGGGTCTTCGTGGTTCTGCACCCGATCCGTGTGTCTTGGGCTTCGGTGTTGAGATGTAGACGGTGACGGGAAGCCGACCTCCTCGCCGGGGTTGGTGCAAACAGACCAAGCTGGAACGCGCCTGCTCGTTACGATCTGAGCATGTCCGCGCGACTCGATCCGACATGGACGGTGCTCGCGAGTCCATCCACGCCGAGCATCGATCGGTGCGTCGACATCTTCGCTCGACCGGATGGCACGTTCGGGTTTGAGGAGTTCCGCCGCGATGTCGAGGACATGGGCGTATGGACGCCGGTTGCCTACTACTCCGAGCGCGAATACGCGACGGCGGAAGCGGCGATCGCCGCCGCCCGGAAGTCCGTTCGCTGGCTCGGCGAAGTCCTGGACGCCTCGAACTGAGCCACTACCGACCGTGCCCATCGTGGGCCTGATCGGCACGACAACGGCCTCCACGGCTGAACTTCGGTGAGCACGCTCAAGTGACGGGATCGTTACGCCGACGACAGCCAACGACGTCAGTTGCGGAGAATCGACAGGAGACATCGTGGGGCTGTTCAAGAAGTTGACCGGCGGGGTGGACAAGAAGTTGCTCGCGACGGGGTTGCCCCGCCGTGGGTTGATCCTGGAGGTGCGACCGCACCGGACGACCGTACAAGTGAGCAACGGACTGACCGAGCGGGTCTGCGCGTTTCGGGTAGAGGTCAGCCTCGACAATGTGCCGAGATACGAGGCCACCTGCGAGCAGCGTGTTCCCGAGATCTATATCCCCCAGCTGAGCTCCCCGAACGCGGTCGTCGCGATTCGTGCCAACGCCGATCGTCTCGATGAGATCGTGTTGGACCTGGAACACGAAGCCCCGACCGTCACCATCGCTCGCGACAAAAACGCGACGAGTGCAGCCGAGATTCTCGCTACCGGTCAGCCTGCCCAGGCTGTCATTGTCGCGTTCGCTCCGATTGGAATGAAGACTCCGGAGGGCGTCGAGGTGCAGGCGTTCAAGCTGACCGTGATACCCGTCGATGGCTCTCCCTACCAAGTCGACGTTGGCAACGCGACGCCTCCTGAAGCGCTGCCGTTGCTCTTCGCCGGATCCAAGGTGCCGGTCAGGCTCGGAGCCGACTCCCACGACGTCGTCATCGACTGGAACACCGCGCTCCACGCGGCGTAGATCCGGACGCACACGACCGCGTCACCCGAGGCGTTCTGACGACACGCGTCGATCGACGGCGCGGTTCGCGCCCGGACCGAACGCCGGCGGGCGCCGCAGCATCGCGGTGACCAGCACGCGGACGCCGCCCAGTTCACTCATAGGGCGCCGCCGCGCGGTTCCAACAGCTGCACGATCAATGCTTGCTGCGCCTTCGCGTCCGGTGACCCGCTGCCGCCCCGGCCGGTGGTCTGCCTCGCGAGATCCATCGGCGTCGAACCGGACTTGTTCTCGCGCCTCGCATCCGCGCCACCGTCGAGCAGCGCGCGTACGGCCGGGCCACAGCGAGTGCGCACCGCCCGATGCAGTGGTGCGACTCCGCTCTTGTCCGTCGCGTTCGGATCGGCGCCGGCGGCGATGAGCGCGGCGATGACAGCGGCTTGGGCCGCCGGATTCCAAGCGTCGGAGCCGGGGATGCCGTCGGCGGCGTAGTGCAACGGCTGCGCGCCCCGGCGATTCTTTGCGCTGACGTCAGCGCCGATTTCGAGCAGCGTCCGTACGAGGCCCGATTGATAGGACGCGGCTGCGATATGCAGCGCGGTGTCCCCGACATAGACGTAGTGGTTGATCTCGTCGAGGTAGTACGTCGCCGCATCCTGCCGCGTGGCACCCAATTCCACAGACGCGCTCGCCAGTGACGGCGACGCCTGCAGCATCCGCGTCACCGTGTCCGCATCACTCGCCGCTACCGCTCGCACCAGTTCCATCAGCGCAGACTCGGCGGCAGCCACCGGCACCGACAGTACCTGGACTGTTCCCGAACGCCGGATATCCGGCACACGTTCACGTGGCCCGCGTCCTGGAGGCTCTCGCCGTCGCGCGAACGACGATGGCGGGGTTGCCATACGGTGGTTGCGTGGCCAACGGTGCGCGGTTCCGCATGGGACGACTCGATCACGTCCACATCCGAGTGCCCGATCGAGCGGAGGCTGCTGCCTGGTACTCCGACCACCTCGGCTTCGAACCGGTCGAGCGGTTCGATTTCTGGGCCTCGGGCTTCGAGGGCGGACCCCTCCAGATCTCTGCCGACGGCGGCCGCACGACGCTGGCATTGTTCGAAACCAGCGAGGGCCACCCGATGATCCCGCAACAGACCGGAGTCGCGTTCAGTGTCGACGCCCGCGTCTTCGGCGAGTTCGCGCGATCGATGCCAAATGGAATCGACGGCCCGGCCGGACGGCCCCTGATGCCGAGCGACGTGATCGATTTCGACATGTGTTGGGCGTACGACCTCGTTGACCCGTGGGGAAACCAGTACGAGTTGAACTGCTACGACTACGACCAGGTGAGGGCCGACTTGATCGACGCTGACGCGATCACACCGACGCGTTACTGGCCGCGGGATCTGTACCTCGATTACCGCCGCCACCGCTCTCCCACCGAGACCGCCTGACGCCCACCGGCGACCGAAGCGCTGGGCGCCGCGTTCCACCGGACGCGGGCTCAGCATCTCGTCCCGTGACACGATTGCGCCGTGCAGTTCAGCCGTGATCTTCGCGATCGAGTAGCGGACGGAACCATCACTGTCTCGTACCGGCTGTGGTCGAGGCCGAAGGTCAAGGTCGGCGGCATCTACCGGAGCGGTTCCGTCATGATCGAGATCGACGAGATCGAGCTGTTGCCCTTCTCGTCGATCACAGACGAGGATCTCGCCCAGACGGGAGAGCCCGACCGTGAGACGCTTCGTCAACGAGCTGCACATGCCGGCCCGATCCACGATGACACCCTCGTCTCTCGCGTCGAGTTCCACGTCGTGACGCAGCAGGACACCACGAGCGGGTGACCAAAACGCAGGTTGAGCGAACATCCGCGCCGATGTGCACCCGCAACTGAGATTTCACGTGCGTGATCTCGCGCGCGCGTCTGGCGCGCGCTCGAACGGCACATCGATGATGCGTCTGACGGCGTCTGCGGCCGCATCTTTGGAGGACGCGCACTCCTTCGTCGTCGGTAGGGTGCGGACTGACAGGAGGCGCAGATGGATACCGCAGATGAGGTCCGGGCGCATCTGAACGTGCTGCATGAGGCGGTGTGGGAACTGGCGGCGGTCGTGTTGGCGCTGCGCAACTCGGCCACCGATCCCGACCAGCGGCGGGCAGCTGAGGGTGTCCTCGTCGAGGCGGGCCTGATGGTCTCATCCACCGACGGTGCGCAGCCGGGTCCCGGACTGACCGAGGTGATCAGTGGCGACGCGACCGCAGTCGCGTCGCAAGCGGCGACCGGCATCCTTCAATCGGCGGCGCTGCTGTCCGGCGCGGTCACATGGACCACCCAGGACGACGAGGCCATCATGGCCCAGGGCCGGGCCAGCGCCCAGGGGGCCCAGCCGTTCAAGATGTTCGCGGTCCCGATGATGGCGGGGCTGGACGATCTCCTCTCCGGGCCGGCACCGGTGATGCTCGACGTCGGTGTCGGAGTCGCCGCGCTCGCCGTCGCCTACTGCCAGGCGTTTCCGAGACTGCAAGTGGTCGGGCTCGACATCTTCCCCCGGGCACTCGAACTCGCCCGCAGGGTCGTCGACGACGCAGGCATGGCCGATCGAATCGAGCTCCGCCAACAAGACGTCGCCCAGCTCGAAGACCGGGAGGTGTTCTGCCTCGGCTGGCTCCCTGCCCCTTTCATCCCTCGCGCTACCTTCGAAGCTGGTCTGTCGTGCATGGTTGCGGCCCTCGTACCCGGCGGCTGGATCATGGTGGGACACGGCAAGTTTGGGGAGAGTGGCGTATCGAGCGCGCTGACACGGTTCCAGACCGTCGCCTTCGGCGGCACCGCCATCGACAACGATGAGGCGCAGGAGCTGCTCCGCGGCGTCGGCCTCGAGTTGGTCGCCACGCTCCCGACTCCCGACGGCACACCCGGTATCACCGTTGGACGCCGGTCTGTCAGCGCCTGACTGCGCAGAGTCCGCGGCTGCGGCTTCGACGTGAAACTGCGCGCGAACGGTGGCGCGTCACAACGCTACGGCGGTGCCCACACACCGTCAGCCGGCCACCAGTGCCAGGAGCTCGGTGCGCGTCGGACCGGGAAACGGCTCCCCCTTTGCGCCCAGCTCCAAGGCCCGTTCGGCGACCCCGGGGCGCGAGAGCACATCA
>JBBQYZ010000052.1:0-10113 GCA_038208205.1 Gemmatimonadales bacterium
GAACCAGGCCCGGACGATCGGGTGGAAGGGGGCGAGGGGATCGTCGATCGGCATCGCGTCGGGTAAGTGCGAGAAACGTACGCGGCCGCCGCGTCCCGCCGCGGGCTGGCGCGGGCTGGCGCGCCACGCTGGCGCGGCGCAACTTCGCGCCGGTGAGGCTCACCCCACCACTTCGCGCCCTCGCCGCGCTCGTCCTCGGCCTGGTCCTCGGTCTCGCTGCGGCGGCTTCCGGCTCCGCGCTCGCCCTGCGCGCCGTGGCGTTCGTCGAGCCCCTCGGCACGATCTGGGTGAACGGCATCCGCATGACGGTGCTCCCCCTGATCGTGGCGTCGCTGGTGGTTGCCGTCTCCGACGCCGCCCCCGCCACCGTCGGCCGCTTGGGGACGCGCGCCTTCGTCGTCTTCCTCCTCCTCATGGTGGCGCTCGCGCTCCTGTCGGCGCTCGCGCTGCCACTCGTCTTCACGCATCTCGCGATCGACCCCGCGGCGGCGCAGGCCATCCGCGCCGGTGCGGCGGTCGTGCAGCGCCCCGAGCTGCCGACCTTCGCGAGTTGGGTGGTAGGGCTCGTGCCCATCAACCCGGTCAAGGCTGCCGCCGACGGCGCGATGCTGCCGCTGGTCGTCTTCACCCTCGCCTTCGGTCTCGCGCTCGGCCGTGTCACCGAAGAGGTCCGACGGTCGGTGCTCGGCTTCTTCCGCGGGGTGAGTGAGGCGATGACGGTCCTGATCCGGTGGGTCCTCGCGCTCGCACCGATCGGCATCTTCGCCCTCGCCCTGGCGCTGGCCACGACGCTCGGTACCGAGGCGATCGGCGCCGCGCTGTTCTACGTCGTCGCGCTCTCGGCACTGCTGCTCGCCTCCACGCTGCTCCTCTACCTCGCCGTCCTGCTGTTCGCACCCGTTCCCATCGGCCGCTTCATGCGCGCCGCGCTCCCGGCGCAGATCGTCGCCGTCACCACGCGCTCGTCGATGGCGCCGCTCCCGCTGCTGCTGACGTCAGCCGAGCAGACGCTCGGACTGCCACGCACGGTCACGAGCTTCACCCTCCCCCTCGCGTCGTCCACCTTCCGCTACTGCCAGCCGCTCACCTGGCAGGCGTACGCCGCCTTTGCCTCGGCGCTGTACGGCATCCCGCTGGGCGTCCCCGAGATCGCGACGCTCGCGGTGACGTCGATCCTCATGAGCTTCAGCGTGCCGGGAATTCCGAGCGGCGGGTTGTTCGTCGTCGCGCCCTTCCTCGCCGCCGTCGGGATGCCGGTGGAGGTGATCGGTGTGCTCATCGCCCTCGACCTGATCCCCGACGTCTTCAAGTCGCTCGCGAACGTGACCGCGCACCTCGCCGCCGTCACCCTCGTCGCGCGCGGGGAGCTCGCACCTGATCCCATCGGCCGACAGCTCGATCCACGCGGACTCGCTGAGTGCAACTGATGGGAACCGCTCCAGCAATCCACGCGCTGTTGCTCGGCATGAGCGGCTCGAAGGGGCAGATCGCCGCACCGGTACGGCTTGCGGCGCTCACCGGACTCGGCAGATTTGCCCCCTCACCCCGCTCCGGTACGCTCCCATTCTCTCGCTCTCGCAGATGTGGCTCCCGATCCTGCTGAGCGTCGTCGCCGTGTTCGTCGCCAGCTCCGTGATCCACATGGCGTCGCCCTGGCACAAGGGCGATTACCCGAAGATGACCAACGAGGACGCCGTGATGGACGCGCTTCGTCCGCTCGCCATCCCGCCCGGTGACTATTTCTTTCCACGGCCGGAGAGCATGGCGGCGATGAAGTCGCCGGAGTTCGCCGAGCGGGCGAGCCGCGGCCCCAGGATCCTGATGACGGTGATGCCGAACGGGATCGCGCCGATGGGCGGGATCTTCGTGCAATGGTTCGTCTACCTGCTCGTCGTCACCGGGCTCGCGGCACACGTCGTGTCGCGCGGCGTCCCGGCGGGCGCACCACGTGCGCATGTCTTCCATCAGGTCGCGCTCGTCTCGTTCGCTGCCTACGCGCTTGCGCTCGTTCAGCTGTCCATCTGGTACAGCCGCTCGTGGCGCATCACGCTGAAGTCGGCGGTCGATGCGCTCATCTATGCCGCGATCACGGCCGCGATCTTCCAGTGGTGGTGGCCCGACGTGGTGCCCCGCCTAGGGTGACCGAGGGTCCGCCGAACGGCGCGGGAGCGGGTTGGTGCAACCCTGTGACACGCCCCGGGTATGACCACGCGGAGGTGAGTCATGCCCACAGTCGCACGTTGGGCCCGCCAGAGCGGGCTCGCCCTGGTGCTCGCGCTGGTGCTCGCCCTGGTGCTCGCGCTCTCGACCGCCGGTACTGCCGCTGCGGCCGTGCAGCCGTCCATTCCCGACGATCCGGCCCCCCGCGCCGACGCGCCGATCACCGAACGGGACGTCGCCGCCTCGAACAAGAAGGTGCAAGACGCTTACGACGCGCTCGTGTCGATGTGGTCGGCCGACTTCGACCAACTCGGCACGCGCTTCGCCGCACCTGGCCTCGTGCGCTACCGCGGCTCCGCCCGCTCGGCGTGCGGCATTCTGAGCGGCGACAACGCCATGTACTGTCCCATGCGTAACACGATCTATTTCGACGAGGTGTTCGTCGCGCGCCAGACCAGGAACGCCGCGCGCGAGCTCGGCACCGATGGCGACATGGCCGCGGTCGGCATCATCGCGCACGAGATGGGACACGCGGTCGCGATCCAGCTGGGCGAGGATTCTCGTGTGCCCTACCAGAACGAAGCAGCGGCCGACTGCCTGGCCGGCGCCTTCACCCTGCAGGCCAGCCGCGACGGCACGCTCGAGCCGGGCGACCTCGACGAGGCCTTCTTCGGGCTCGCCGCGGCTGGCGATCCCACCCCTCAGCGCACCGGCAACGCGCGGCTCGACGCGCGCATTGCCTACCGGATGGCCGTGCTCGGCCACGGGACGCGCGCGCAGCGGCAGGCGAACTTCAAGGCCGGCTACGAGCGGGGCGCTGGTGCCTGCCTCGCCACCTTCCGCGCCTAGCGCAGCACCGATCGACGCTGCGGCGCACTGCCGTGCGCTGCAGTGCGCCGCGGCCGGACGTCCCCGCTACACGTCCGGCCGCCGAGTGCCCGCCGCCGCGGCGTCTTCGGCGCGGCGCGAGGGAAGGCTGAAGGCAAACGTGCTTCCGCCCTCGTCGGGAAACTCCGCCCAGGTGCGACCCCCCAGCGACACGACGGTCTCCTGCACGATGTTGAGACCGAGTCCCGTACCCTCGACATTCGTGACGGCGTTGCCGTGGGCGCGGAAGAACTGCTCGAACAGCCGCGCGCGCGACGCCTCGGGCACGCCCAGCCCATTGTCGCGCACGCGCACCACGAGCTCACCGTCACGCGTGGCCGTCGGCGGAAACAGCTCGCCGCTCACCATCACCCACCGCTCCGATTTCGCGGGGTCGGCATACTTGATCGCGTTCGAGATGTAGTTCGTCAGGCACAGTTCCACCGCTGCCGCGTCCACCTCCACGGTCGGCAGCTCGTCGTCGATGCGCACCGCGATTTCCCCCAGCTTCGCCGCATCGCGCAGCTGACGCACCACCTCGGCGGCGGCCTGCGGCAGCAGCACGTTGCGCTGCTGTCGCGCGTCACCGTCCAGGCGCGACAGCGCGGTGAGATTCTCGAGCACGCGCTGCAGCCCTTCCCCGTTCTGCGCGATGATGCGGAGGAAGCGCTCCGTCATCGCCGGGTCGAGCCAGGGCTCGGCGAGCAGCGTTGACGCGCCGCGGATCGCGCTGACGCGGTTCTTGAGCTCGTGGCTCACCATCCGGTTGAAGCGGCGCAGCCGCTCTTCGCGCAGCCGCACCTGCTCGCTCGACATGCGAAGAAAGTGCATCACCGTCGACTGCCGGATCTGGTCCGTCGCCTCGGCGACGCGCTCCCAGCAGGTGGCAACGTCGGCCGGCACGGCGTCCGGATAGCGGGCCAGCGCCTCGGCCAGGAAGGTGAAGAGGATCCCCGACAGGATCTCGTGCTCCTTGAGAATCTGGTAGGCGTCGAATCCCTGCACGTGACGAAGGGCGCCCAGCTCCATCGCCTTCGCCTCCACCGGCCCCGTCGCGCCGCCATCGCGCACTCCCGCCTCGAGGTACTCCGCGATGCCGTCCACCAGCAGCGGCACGTGATCGAGCAGCTCGTCGGTAGGGAAGACCTGGTTGGCGTCCACGGTGACGCGCGCGACGATGCGGTCGAGCCAGCGGCGCACGACCTCCGTGCGCGCGCCGCGCAGGTCGGCGGCGAGCCGGGTGGCAAGGGGCACGACCGCGCGGGGCGGGGCGCCGGGCTTCGTCGTCATCGAGTTGCGCGCGGTGAAGGGAACGTTCGCGTTGGCCAGCGCCGTGTCCGGCAGCATCGGTCGAACGGCGGCATGACACCCGTCACTCTAGCTACCGTGCGGGGTCACGTCCATTCACGCGACGACCGGCCGCCCCGCCCGCCCCGGGTCCTCTTTCGCCCGCTTTCCCGTGGTCGCAGATTCACCGCGCGCCTGTCACCCCCGTCTGGAGCTGTCAGTGGCATTCGGGAGTGCGCGCATCCCGACCTGCGCGACTGCGACGCAATTGGTAGCGTCGTCCGATCGTCGCGAGCGGGCTGCCGCCGCAGCAGCGGAGAGGCCGACGACGTATTCGACGTATTCGCTGCTGTCGAGGCTCGCTCCTTCCGGTCCGCCTCCCCGCCCCTGCCTCCCCACATCATCCACGTCTGATGCGCAGACTTCTCGCCACCTCGTCGGCGGCATTGCTCCTCGCCGCGCCACTCCGCCCGTCTTCGGCCCAGAGCGTCCCCACCAGCGACCCGGTGCTGGGCCGCATCTGGGCGATCGGCATGGACAGCTCGCGCACGATCGAGCTGTCGTCCAGCCTCCTCGATTCCATCGGGCCGCGCCTCGCCGCCTCGCCCGGGCAGCGGCGCGCGCAGGACTGGCTGCTGAAGACCTATCAGGGCTGGGGCATCGATGCCAAGAACGAGCGGTACGGCACCTGGCGCAGCTGGCGGCGCGGGCACTCGCACGTCGACCTCGTGTCGCCGCGCGTGCGCACCCTCGAGGCCACGATGGTGGGATACAGCCCCGGCACGGGCGGCAAGGACGTCACGGCGGGGACCGTCGTGCTGCCGCGCTTCGCCGACAGCGCGGAGTTCGTGCGCTGGCTGCCGCAGGCAAAGGGCAAGCTCGTGCTGGTGTCGGCGGCGCTGCCCAGCTGCCGCCCGCCAGAGGACTGGACGCAGTTCGCCACTCCCGCGTCGCGCGCGCGGATGGACAGTCTGCGTGGACAGGTCACTCGCGAGTGGGCCAGCCCCAACGTGCGCGGTACCGGCTACAGTCTCGCGCTCGCCGGCGGCGGCCTGGGCACACGCCTGGACGAGGCGGGTGTCGCGGGAGTGATCACGTCGCGCCCCACCGCCGGACTCGGGACGCGCTCGATCTTCGAAACCTACAATACCGTCTCGCCCACCCTCTCGCTCTCGTGCGAGGACTACGGGCTCGTCTTCCGTCTCACCGAGCACGGAAGCAATCCGCAGCTCCGCATGAACCTCGACGCCGAGGCGCTCGGCGAGCAGCCGGTGTTCAACACCATCGCCACCGTGCGCGGCAGCGAGAAGCCCGACGAGTACGTGTTGCTGTCCGCGCACTTCGATTCGTGGGACGGCGGCAGCGGCGCGACCGACAACGGCACCGGCACCGTGACGATGCTCGAGGCCATGCGGATCTTGCGACAGGTGTATCCGCGCCCGCGGCGCACCATCGTCGTCGGCCACTGGACGGGCGAGGAGAACGGACTGGTTGGTTCCAAGGCGTTCCGCGAGGACCATCCGGAGATCGTCCGCGGCCTGCAGGCGCTGTTCAACCAGGACAACGGCACGGGACGCATCGTGCGCCTGGACGCCGCGGGCCTCCCCGACGCCGACATCCATCTGCGAGGCTGGTTGGCGAAGCTGCCGCAGGAGTACCAGACGCAAATCCAGTACGGTGGCGTGGGCACCCCGTCCGGCGGCGGCAGCGACAACGCGTCGTTCGCCTGCGCGGGGCTGCCCGGCTTCTCGCTCGGTGCGCTCGGCTGGAACTACGGCACCGAGACCTGGCACACCGAGCGCGACACCTACGACAAGCTGGTGTTCGACGACCTCAAGTCCAACGCGACGCTGACGGCGATGCTCGTCTATCTGGCGAGCGAGGACCCGGGCTTCGTCACTCGCGAGCGGGTGGACATCGCCAAGGCGGTCGCCGAGCAGCGCGCGCGGCAGGCGCAGAACCCGAACGCCGCCGGCCGACCGGCGGCGCAGGGACCGCCGGGCCCGGCCACGTGGCCCGAGTGCGGCGTGGCGCCGCGGAAGACCGCACCACGGCTCAGGTAGGCGCAGGCAGATGACCGCGGGCGTGACCGAGGAGGCGGTGGTGGCGGGCGGTGCTCGGCAGCCGCCTCCCTGCGAGAACTGCGGCACCCCGCTCGTCGGCGCGTTCTGTCACGCCTGCGGGCAGCACGCCGCGCACCATCTGCGGTCGGTACGCGCGTTCGTCGGGCACCTGCTCCAGGATCTCGCGCACTACGACTCGCGCGCCCTGCGCACGGTCGTCACGCTGGTGCGCCATCCCGGTCGCCTCACCGCGGAGTATCTCGGCGGCCACCGCGTGCGGTTCGTGCAGCCCCTGCAGCTGTACGGGCTTGCGGCGGCGCTCTTCTTCCTCGTCAACTCCATTCACCCATTCTTCCATTACGACCCGGCGAGCGGGCGGGTGGTGAGCGCGCTCAGCGCGGCGCACATCGAAGGGACCGTCGCCGCGCAGGTGCGCGCGGAGCTCGCCGCGCACGGGGTGTCGCCGGCCCTGATCGGCGAGCGGCTCGGCAACATGGTGGACGCCACCCTGCCGCCGGCGCTCATCGGCGCCGTGCTGCTGTTCAGCGCCCTGCTCGTGCTGCTGTATCGTCGCACGCGGCGCGGCTACGTGGAGCACGTGGTGTTCTCGCTGCACTGGTGGGCGTTCGCGCTGCTGCTGCTCACCGTGGACCGGCTGCTGCCGACGGGCCGCGCGACGGGCGCGCCGGGCGTCGCACTCGCCGCCCTCATCGCCGTCGTGGCGCTCGGCTATCTCGTGGTCGCGACGCGACGCGTGTACGGCGGCTCGCGCCTCGGCTCGGCGGGCCGAGGGTTCGTGCTCTGGCTCGGCTTCTACGTCACCATCGCGCTCTGGTCGTTCGGCGTCGAGGCGCTGGCGATCGTGAGGTTGCAGCAGCAGGCGTCGCCGTAGGTCTCACTTCCCACCTCCCACTCCATACTGCAGGTGTCCTCTCTCTCGCGTTCCGACCGCGTCGATCGCTTCCTCTCCCTCTGTGCCGGACTGGCCGCGATCACCGCCGTCGCCGTCTCGCTCTACCAGACCTCGTTGGCGCGCGAGCAGCTGCGCGCGTCGGCGTGGCCGTACCTGTCGCAGGGCAACAGCTTCAATGGCTCCTCGCCGTACAGGTTCGTGCTCAGCAACGAGGGCATCGGACCCGCCAGAGTGCGCAGCTTTCACGTGTACGCCGATGGCCGGCCCATGCGTACGTGGAATGAGACGGTGCGTGTGTTCACCGGCGAGGGCGAGCCCGCCCTCCTGTACTCCGCCTTCCACCGCGGAACGGTCGTTCCCGCTGGCGTGACCAAGGATCTGCTCACGCTGCCGAACGGCCCGCGCGCCATCGCCTTCTTCGTCGCTGCGCAGGCGCGCCTGCGCACCGTCGTCTGCTACTGCTCCGTGTACGACGAGTGCTGGCGCGGCGACAGCGAGGTGGACGAGCCCGCGCCGGTGAAGGCCTGCGCGGAGGATTCGACGACGGTGTTCCGGCAGTGATCGCCAGAGCGCCTGCGGCGGTCGAGGACGCTCCCGCTCTTCCCCCCTCGGCAATCGCTCCTATACTGCATGGAGCGTCGTCATTCGTCCGGAGATCACTCATGCGACCCACTCGCCCCGTCCGCGCCGTCGTGCTGCTCGTCGCGGCGGGCACGCTCGCCGCCGGCTGTTCCGACTCCGCCGTCGGGCCGGAGCGGCCGCAGCCAGCGGAGCTCGCACGCCTGCTCGGCGAGATGGCGCTCCCGGCGCTGTCGGGTCTGGCCTCGACGCTGGCGCCGGTGTCGGTCCCGGGTCTCGCGTCGCCATCGCTGTCCGGCTGCGCGTACACCGCCGCGTCCCGGAGCTTCGTCTGTCCCGCCGTGCTCACCAACGGGCTGACGATCACGCAGTCGTACACCCTGCTCGACGCGGCCGGCACGGCGCAGGTGGAATACGGCCCGTCGTCCACGGCGGCGGTGCGCACGAACATGCGCTCCACCGGCACGATCGCGGGGGGCGGTGGCTCGGTTGCGGTGGACCAGACGCAGGAGCTGACGCTGAGCGGTCTCCTCGCCGGCGCCCACCTCCTGAACGGCACGTCGGTCGCGCGCGTCGCGGCGTCGAAGGCGAGCGGCACGCTGGCGCCCTTCACCAGCACCACCACGAGCACCATCTCCGACCTCGCGCTACCCGCGTCGGCGGGCGCTCAGCCGGCGTGGCCGACGTCGGGCACGATCACCCTCGATGCGACGGTGGAGACGGCGGTGGCGGGCGTGGCGCGCGGCGCGGCGGTGACGCACGCGCTCATCACCTTCACCGGCACGAGCCGGGTGGTGGTCACGTTCACCACCGGCGGCCTCACTGACCGCTGCACGATCGACCTCGCGGGACAGTCGGCGCCGGCCTGTCGCTGAGCACCGCTCGGGCTCACCGCTCGCGGTCTATCGCCCCTTTCGAAGCGAGACCGCTCGCGCTGCCACGCGCGGCGCCGACTCGTGTGCCGCCACGTGCGTCGAGTACCCGCCACGAACGTCGCGTCCCACCACCGCGCCGGCCAGCGTCTGCTCGCCGCTCGCCGAGCCCGGGGTCCAGGTGAGCGACGCGCGGCCGTGCGCGTCGCTCACGGCGCGCGCCGGCGTCACCACACCGGACCGCGAGGAGAAGCTCACTCGCACGTCGGGGACCGGGTTGCCGTAGTCGTCGGTCACGAGCACGCTGAGACGCTTCGCCGTCGACGAGGAATGCGCGCGCGGTTCCGCCGCAGGCGCGTCCTCGAACGACAGGTTCGCCGCTGCGCCGGGCAGGGCGCGCGCGGTCAACTTGAGTAGCCCCTTCACCCCGTCGACGTGCAGCGCCAGCGTGTGCGCGCCGGTCGAGCGGCCCATCGTCCACGGCGTGCGCACCTGGCCGAGCGAGTCGGTGCGAAGCCCGCTGTCCGGCACCGTGCCGGCGGAGGGCGACAGGACGACGGCCGCATCGGCGACGCCGTTCCCCGCCACATCCACCACGCGCACCACCACCGGTTTCGCCAGCGTCGCACCGGCGGTGCCGCGCTGCGCGTCCCCGCTCACCACCGTCAGGCGCGTGGCCGCGCCGGCGAGCGCGCGGGCGGTGAGCATCACCGGCGCGATCGCGCGGGCGCTCGAGCCGCCGCCCACCTGAGCGCGCACTCGCTGCGTGCCGGCGCGCGGCGCGAGCGTCCACCGCGCGCGGGCGACGCCCAGCGAATCGGTGCGCGGCGAGGTCGCGTCCACCGTCCCGCCGTCGAGCGCGGTCCACCGCACCGGCACGTCGGCCAGCGCGCGACCCACCGAGTCAGTCAGCCGGATCGCCGGCCCGTCGGGCACCACCGCCCCCGCGGGCGCGGCTGCCCCTTCGGCCACCACGGTCACGCGGGCGTTGGCCGCGACCGGGTCCGCCTCGGCGACCACCGCCAGCGTGCTGTCCACACGATCGACCGCCACCACCAGCGTCTGCCGTCCCGGATACCCGCCCAGCGTCCAGGTGGCGCGCGCGCGGCCATCCGAGTCGGTGATCGCGCTGCTCGGCTCCACCGACCCCTGCCCATCCGTCGTGCGGAAGGCCACGCGCTGGCCGCGCGCCGGTGCACCGCGCCGGTTCACCGCGCGCACGACGATCGCCCCTGCGAGCGCCGCACCCGCCGGCGCGCGCTGCTCGGCGCCACCCACCAGCGACACGCCCGTCGCCGTCGTCACGATGGTCACGCCGGCCCGCACCGACGTGCCGTCCACCGTCACCGTCGCCTCAGTGCGCCCGGCGTTG
>JBBQYZ010000053.1:0-10104 GCA_038208205.1 Gemmatimonadales bacterium
AGATGCTCGGCGTTCATCGTCCTGGGGTGACGCTCGCGGCGAGCGCGCTCCAGCGCGCCGGATTGATCTTGTACTCCCGCGGCCGGCTCTCTGTCCTTGATCGCGGTGGGCTGGAAGGGGCGGCGTGCCAGTGCTACGCCATCATGCGCCGCGCCGTCGATCGGCTCGTCGTCGATCGAGTGTCAGCTCGGTAGTGCACATCGCCGAGGGGCACGTCTCGTTCGTTCGGTCTCTGAGTACTGACTAGTACATACGCGTGCGTGATCGACGCACGCGCTGCGTCCAGTGCTTACGCTCGCGCGCTGGCCGCGCTATGGTACGGAACGGAGCGTGCACTGTGCCCGCCGAGTAACGCGCCGAGTCGCGATGCAACTCCTCCGACTTGGACGATTCGCCGCTGATGCCTGGCTACAAAGCGCTTCCGGAATTCATGACCGGTGAGGCGGCGGATCAGGTGCGGGAAGCCGAGTCACGGCAACGACTGGGCGATTCGACTACCGCCGTCAAGCTGCTCGAAGATGCGCTCGACGCGAGCGTCGCGGCGCGCTCCGAGCTGCCGGGGTGGCTCTGCGGCAGGCTCGCTGCGCTCTACCGCACGCTGGCGCGATACGATGACGAGGTGCTCCTGCTCGAGCGCTACCGGGAGTCGCAGACGTCCGAGGAGGCCCGGACGCGCTACGACGCGCGGTTGTCCAAGGCCCGCACGATCGCCGAACGCAAGCGCCGCCCGCAGAGCGGCGCCCTCGACTCGGTGCGGGCGTCGCTGAGCCGTCCGCGCCCGCGCCGCACGCCCCCGCAGCCGCTGATGGCGGTGTCGAAGGAGCCGGAAATCGCCGATGCGACGATCGACGCCGTCGCCGTCGCGATCGCTGGGGGCGAGGACGACCGGCTGCTGCTCGACGCCCTCTCAGCCCTGTGCGCCGAGATGACGGCGGCGGGCGGCAACGTGGAGCAGCTGGCCAGTGCGCTCAGGACCGCCTGCGCGCGGCCGCCCGTGGCGGCGCTGCCCGCAAAGACCCAGACGGCACGGTACGGCTCGATGCTGGTGCAGCTGCTGGCGATCTACTTCGAGGAACGACCCGAGCGCTGAGAGCGGCGAGCGCCGGCGTCGCGGCTTGCCCCGCGCTGCTCGCGGCGCTCTCATTCTCGCATGTCCGCACCGCATAGCGCCAACCCTCCCGCGCTGACGCTCGACGGCGCCGCCGTCGTGTACCGCCTGTTCGACATCGGCTACGCCATCGAGCTCGCCTCGGCCGCGACGCTCCTCGCCCCGAGCGGCGCGGCGCGAACGCGGCCCGCGCGCACGGAGGCGCAGGCGATCCAGATCGCCAACCCACCCGTCTCGATTCCGCTCGGCGTACACGACCTCGTCGTTGACGGTGCGTCGTGTCGGGGGGCGCTGGCGGCCCGCGTGTTCGACTTCGGCGTCTGCTCCGTGCAGCTCGAGATCCCGGCGCCGGCCGCGTCGGATTGGGACAGCTTCGTGCGGTTTGCACGTGGCGTGCACGACTCCGGGGACGTGACTGGTCTGGTCGACCGAGAGCTCGCGCGCCTGCGGGAGCGCATCGCGCCGGCGGTGGAGCGTCCGGGGCTCGCGCCGGTGAACGAGGAGTACATCGTCTTCCGCATCTCGGGGATGATCGGGTCCGACGGGCTCACCGCGCCGCTCGCCGCGCTCACCGACGAGCGGCTCGCGCTGCTGCTCCTCGGGGAAGGGCGACCCCTCGCGCCGCAGGCGCGGAACGCATTGCTCGCGAATCGGTTCTCGTACTTCGCCGACGATCTCGCGGTCCTCACCTGGGACAACGCGCTCGTGGTGGAGCCGCAGGCGAACGACCGCGACGTGGAGTACATCCTGGAATTCGCCAACGCGCAGCTGCTCGAGCTGCGCGTCTATGATGCGCTGCTCGACGGGGAGCTGCCGGCGATGTACGACAGGATCGAAGCGGCGCGTCGCCGGCCCCTCCCGACTCGGCGCTTTCAGGCAGTGCTCTCCGACCTCCAGACCCGCGTTGCCGACGTGACCGAAACGGTGGAGCGTGCGGAGAACGGCCTCAAGGTGACCGAGGACGTGTACCTGGCCCGGGTCTACGGCGCCGCGCTCGAGCTGTTCCGAGCGACGGCGTGGCGTCAGGGGATCGAGCGCAAGCTCGAGATCTTCCGGGAGACGTACGCGATGCTCAACGGCGAAGCCCACGCCGCGCGCAGCGAGCTGCTCGAGGTGATCGTGATTCTAGTGATCGTCGCGGAGCTCATCCTCGGTCTCGCGCGCGCGCGCTGAGCGAGGGACGCCCCCCGCGCGCTACCGCGTCGGCCAGGCGAACAGCGCCGAGGGCACGGCGCCGGTGCGCGCGCGCGTCACATCGTCGGGCTCACGCAGGAAGATGTTCGTGCGGTCCTCGCTCGAGAAGCGAACCTCGATGCCCGCCTTCGCGCCGCCCGAGATCGGGAATCCGATGTCGGCACGGTACATCCGCTTGGAGCGGCCCGGATAGGCGGCAATGAGGCTCACGCCCACTGCCGCGCGCGTGGCATTCGCTCCGTATGGTGCGTCACCGGCCCAGACCGTGCCGAGCTCTCCGAAGGTCGCCACACCCATGTCCGCGTGGCGAAAAACGCCCGTGCGGCTGAACCGCACTTCGGTTCGCGCGATGTTGCGTACCGCGCCGGCGAGGGGCGAGGAGTGGTAGCCGATCATTCCTCCCTGGCGGTCGCCGAGCGCGAGCTGGAGCGGCAGGCGCGAGCGCGTGCCCCCGGACCACCGGTCGTCGGCGACGAAGACGAACCCGGGCGCGCTTCCCCAGTAAAACGCCGTGCGCGCGCTGCCGATCACGCTGTCCCACTCGCCCCGACCGTCGGCACGCCGGCCTTCGACCTGCGCCAGTGTCGCGAGCAGTACGCGGTCGCCAGCCACGCCGGCGTAGAGCGCGCCCGAGAGAAAGAGGTCGCTCTCGCCCAGTGACGGTAGCCCCTTGGCGACGAACAGACCGGCCGCCACTCCATTGGCGACGTCCTGAGGCGCAGTGAGCCCGTCGAAGCCGCGCACCGTGCGAAACCCGACGCGCCGCACGCCGCCAAGCACGCCGATTCGGCCGCTGCGGAAGGGGAGGTACCGATTGTTGAGCGTGCTGCCCGTATCGGGAGCCAGGCCGCTCTCCGACACGACGACCCCTGCGCTGTCGGGCGAGAGTCGAAGGCCCGACGTGCCGAAGCCGAGCAGGCCGACGGTGCGCGTTCCGAAAACCCGCGATAGAGTGCTCGCCTCCCACCGCTCCTGACGCACCGCGAGCGCGAGGTTGTCGTAGGCGGGACGACGGAGCCGCGGGTAGTCGTGGCTGTTGCGGTAGCCGACGTGCCAGCCGACGTGCTGCAGGTCGGTATAGAATGGATGGCCCAGCGTGGCGTCGAACAGGTGCCCGACGGTGTACCGCTCGGCCTCGAGGCTGGCGACATACGGTCGTCCGAACGCCGCGTACTCCACGATGCGCGCACCGACGCCCGTCTGATAAGCGTAGCCACGCTCGATGTTCGCCTGCAGCAGCAGACCCAGGCCGCCCACGTTGCCGTTGCCCAGCGTGAGCGCGCGCGGGGCGATGCCGCGGAACTGTCCCCCGACGAGGATCCCCATCTCGTCCGTCGTCTCCACCAACACCGCCACACGCCCGGGACCGTCCGGAATCGCCCGTACGGAGGCATCGGCGATGAACGTCTGCGCGCGCAGCACGCGCTCCGACTCGGCGCGACGCAGCTCGGTGCAGGGAGCGTCCACCTCGAGCACCACGAAGGCATCGACGACGCCGGTGCGAGTGGTCGCGTGATGCAGACCGATCGCACGAGCCGCGTTGCGCCAGCGCGACGCTACACCCTCGAACGAGGGCCGAAGTGATCGGATCTCGATCCGCGACACCACGCTGCCGTCGCACGGCGCGTCAGGCGCCGCGGACTGGGCGTGCGCCGCTGCCGCCCCGAGCACGAGGGTAACGAGAGCGACGCAGGACACAGTGAGGGTCCGTGGCGGCCGGACGGACTCGGGGACGGGACGCGCTGTCAGGGGAGGAATGGGAACGAGGTCGGAGATGGTGGTGCCGTTGCGTCGCGCGACTCTGCTACCGAGTGCGCGCTGCCGCGCACCGCGTCGTCCCGCGTCACGATCGCGGCACGGCACATTCGGGCACCACGAGGCGGCGCGCAATGGGACAGGTCACGCCAGTCACGCCGCGGCCGGCCGTGCCTGCCGCTGGAGGAGCGCGTCGTCGCGGCCGTACAGGTCGTCCCCGAAGTAGAGCTGTCCATCGACCAGATAAGTCGTGAAGTAGACGATATACACCGGAATCTTGCTCGGGATCGGGATCTGTCGGTTGTCCTGCTCGCCGTTCATCGCGCCTTCGACCTTGGTCGCATCCCAGCCGAGCACCCACTGCGCCAGCTCGGCCGGCTTCTCGAGGCGGATGCAGCCGTGGCTGGCGGCACGATCGGTCTTGGCGAACAGCGACTTCGCTGGCGTATCGTGGAGATAGATGTTGAAGTCGTTGGGAAACAGGAACTTCACGAGCCCGAGGGCGTTCTTCCCGCCCGGACGCTGTCGAACGCGCGTCACTCCCCCGTCCTTGTAGAATTCCATGTTCTGTCGATCGAGGTAGCCGGGATCGGAGGCCAGCTTGGGGCGGATCTCCTTCGCCTGGATGTCGGGGGTGATGTTCCAGTAGGGCCTGAACACGACCGTCTCCATCGAGTCGCTGAAGGAGGGTGTAGTGCGGCCTTCGTATTCCGCCCCGACGACGACCTTCATCGAGAGCGTTTTCTGGCCGCTGTCGTAGGCGTCGAGACGGAACGATGGCACGTTCACGTAGACGTAACGCGAGCCCAGCGAGCGAGGGAGCCAGCGGTGACGCTCGAGGTTCGCGGCGATCTGCCGTGCGCGCTCGTCAACCGGGATGTTGAGGGCGACCAACGTGGCGGTATCGAGCCGCCCGGTTGGCTCGAGCCCGTGGTGCCGTTGGAAGAGCAGCACGTCAGGATCGCTCCCCGCCCGGCGCCGCACCGGTGGTTCCTCGGCACGCGCCGCGCTGTCGACCGTCGAGTCGACGGGCGGCGGTGGCGCGATCGTGGAATCGATCGACTGCTCCGCCGCCAGCCGCGCGCGTACGCCGTCGAGCGCCGCCGGGCCGCCACTGGCGACGACCGGTTCCCACCCGCCCGACGCCGCGAGCTTGCGGTAGCGCGCAAACGCGACCTTGAGCGCAGCGTAATCCGGATCCTGGGGCGCCATCAACCGGAGCGCCTCCGTCATGTCCGCCTCCTCGAGCGCATGAGCGACCGCGCTGTCGCGCTCCGCCGTCCCCGTACCCGTGTGCCAGCTCTGTGACACCTTCTGCGGCTCCACCTGTCCCATCAGCATGTCCGACGCGTAGGCGACATACGCCGAGGTGAGGAGCACGTCGGCGTCGGCGATGGTGGCCGCCGAGGCGGTATCCGTCAGCCGCTTGGTGTCCACCACGCGCTCGATCTGGTCGAGCGGGTAGCTCGTCGTATCCAGGCCGTCGTCGGGGGCGTGGCGGATGGCCTCGACCAGCGCCTGCGCGCGCTCCTTGACGCCGTCCTCCTGGAGCCAGAGGGGGGAGTTGCCATAGGCGATGTAGATCGCCTCGACACGCTTCCACCGGTCGGCCGTCACCCACGCGGGGCGTTCGGCCACGGAGATTCTCGCCTGGATCGCCGGTTCGAGCGACGCCTTGTCGACGCTCAGCACCTTGGCGACCTCCCGTGGCGCGTACTTCCGCTTCCGCAGGCAGCCGGTGAGGCTGAGCGCCAGGAGCAGTGCGATGCCGGACCCGCGAAGCGTCGCGCGCAGCGAGGCGGATCGGGGGGCGACGCGACCGCTGGAGGCGTGGTAGTTGGAGCCGAGGGCGGTGCGAGCGACCATGGGGGAGTCACCAGGGGGGAGGAGAAGCGAGCGGACCTGTACCCGTCTAATCACGACTCGTGCCGTGCCGCCGAGGCCGCTGGCGGGATCGGATCGGGTGTGCCGGGTCCAGGCGCGGAACTGCTTCAGTCGTCGACGTGAATCTGTTGCGAGGAGCCGGGACCCTGAGGGCCCTCCAGGCCCTCGGCGTCGGGCTGGCATCGCTCCTTTACTGGCTGCGCTCCGCCGTCGGGACGCATCCATCAGCAGATTCGGGGTTGCGGGGTGAATCCAGCTAGCCTCGCGACCCGGAAAATCTCTTGACAGTCAGCCCCGGGACGATCCGTGGACAGTAAAGGAACGGCTCCGATCAACCCTTGCTGCCTGGCGGGCCACTGGGAGCGCCCGATGCCGTACGCCGATCTGCGTGGATTGCTTGAGCAGTTCCCCGCTCGTGTCGAGCCAGCGTGGATTGCTGGAGCGGTTGATCGCTCGAGCCGAGCAACAGCGGGCGGATTACCGGATCGGTCGACCCCTCGTGGACCGGTGCGACGACCGCGGACGTCAATGCGCCGCCCATCAGCTACAGATTGGACGGCGTGCAGTGGAGCAACAGCCGCATGGATCGTTCGGAGCGGTTGACCCGGCTCGCACAGCCCGCCCGACACGCGACCCGCGCGAGAATTAAATTCAAGGGTGACTACCACCATAGACCCCGTGCTCAGCGAAGCGATCCGGACGCGCCGGACGTTCGCGATCATCAGCCATCCCGACGCCGGCAAGACCACCCTGACCGAGAAGCTGCTCCTCTACGGCGGGGCGATCCACCTCGCGGGGACGGTGAAGGCGCGCCGCCAGCAGCGCCACGCGACCTCCGACTGGATGCAGATGGAGCAGGAGCGCGGGATCTCCGTCACCTCGAGCGTGATGCAGTTCGCCTACGAGGGATACCAGGTGAATCTGCTCGACACCCCCGGGCACGAGGACTTCTCGGAAGACACCTACCGGGTGTTGATCGCCGCCGACAGCGCCGTCATGCTGCTCGACAACCGCAAGGGCGTCGAGGAGCGCACGCGCCAGCTCTTCGCGGTGTGCAAGCGGCGGCGGATGCCGATCTTCACCGTGGTCAACAAGTGCGACCGGGTCGGCGAGGATCCACTCAAGTTGATCGGGGATGTGGAGTCGGAGCTGGGGATCGACTGCCACCCGGTGACCTGGCCGATTCACGATAACGGCGCGTTCGTCGGCGTGTACGATCGTCGACGGAAGCTCATCTACCGCTTCGAGCGCGGCGAGGACCACGGCGCGAGCCGCGCCGACGTGCAGGTCGGCGCCCTGGACGACCCGACGATCCGCGCGCTCCTCGGAGCGCCGGCGCACGACCAGCTGCTGCACGACGTCATGCTGCTCGACGAGGCCGGGCACCCCTTCAGCCACGAGGCGGTGCTTGCCGGCACCCTGTCGCCGGTGTTCTTCGCCAGCGCGCTCACCAACTTCGGCGTCGAGCCGTTCCTGCGCGAGTTCATCGAGCTGGCGCCGCCTCCGACGGCGCGCGAAGCGACGAACGGCCTGGTCGATCCCGCCGACCCGTCGTTCGCCGGCTTCGTCTTCAAGATCCAGGCGAACATGGATCCCAAGCACCGCGACCGTATCGCCTTCGTCCGCGTCTGCTCGGGAAAGTTCGAGCCCGGGCTGCAGGTGACTCACGTGCGCACCGGCAAGCCGATGCGACTCTCCAGCGCCCAGCAGTTCCTGGCGCGCGAACGCTCGGCGATCGAGGAAGCCTGGCCCGGTGACGTGATCGGCGTGATGGACCGCGGCACGCTGCGCATCGGCGACACGCTGGCTACCGACGCCACGCTCGAGTTCTCGGGAATCCCGCGTTTCGCGCCGGAGCACTTCGCCCGCGTCGTCGCCGCCGACCCGCTCAAGCGCAAGCAGATGGACGCCGGACTCCGGCAGCTCACCGAGGAGGGAGCGGCACAGGTGTTCTACACCTCGGGCACCGACACCCTGAGCCCCACGCCGATCGTGGGTGCGGTGGGTCAGCTACAGTTCGACGTCATGCTGCATCGACTCGAGCACGAGTACGGCGCGCCCTGCCGGCTCGAGAAGATCACCGCGCGTTACCCGCGTTGGGTCGTCGGCGCGGCGGACGAGGTGGAGCGCATCGCTCGTGATCGCGGACGCATGCTGCTGTACGACGCGAAGGGACACCCGCTGATCCTGTTCGAGGACGCGTGGGGGCTGCGCTGGGTGCTCGAGCGCGAGACGGGGGTGACGTTCCATGAAGTCGCCCCGTAGGGACGACGTAGAGCGGTAGGTCGGCGTGTCGGTCGGTGCGAATTACCAACGTAGAAGGGCACACCTCACTCGAAATCGTGTGCCCTTCGTCCCCACTTACCGACGCACTCACCTACCCACTCACCGGTTCCTCAGTCCGCCCTCACGAGCGGCAGGTCCACGAGATGCTCCGCCGTGAACCACGCCTGCATCTCGTTCGTGCGGACGACGTCGCTGATCAGCAGGTCATTGGTACCCTCGTCGCCGGCGTCGCTCGCCTTCTCGGCGTATTCGCGCGACGACGTGATGATCAGCTCGTGCGCCTCGAGCAGCCGGGAGATCTGCACCGGCACCTCCTCGCGTCCCTTGGGCGGGCGCTCGACCCGTGTCAGTTCCGCCACGTCGGGCGCCATCGCGACGGCGAGGCCGCCGAGGATCTGCACGCGTTCGGCGATCGTGTCCACCAGCGTTGCCTGCTCCTCGAAGTGCTTGTCGAACAGCAGGTGCAGCGAATAGAAGGTGTGCCCCGAGACCTGCCAGTGGTGCTTCTTGTACAGGTCGCGCAGCGTCATCGTGTCGGCGAGGATCTGGTTGAGCAAGCGCACGCTGTCCCGGCACACCTTCTCGCTCAAGCCGATCGGGATGCGCGCGATCTCGTCGAACTTCTGGATCTCGCGGCCGCGCTGACCGGTGATCGGCCGTGCTTCCTGGGTGCGCTCCGTCTTGCCGGTCTTCGCCGCGGCGCTGGCCTGGCGAGTCGTACGGCGAGCGGACGCGGCATTGCGGGGTGAACGTTTCATCCGATGGTCCCGTTGAGGTGGACGCCCGGGCAACCGGGCCCGGTCGCGGGGTGCAGGATGCGAGCCGCCATCCTCGCGACTGCGTAGAACGCTCCGTGCGCCCGTGACGAGCGGTCCATCTCGGTGAGCGAACCAACGGCACGTGCTGACGGCGCCGACACCTTTCGCGCGACCCGCGAGCTCGCCATGCCCCCCGGCTCCACAACGAATTCGATCGCGTCGGCCGACGTCGACACGATCGTGGACGTGCGCGGCGACGCGCGCCTCGTCCTGACCGGCGAGGTCTCGCACGGCACGCACGATCTCTACGCGGTGCGCGCCGCAGTCATGAGGCGAAGGGGGAAGTGCCGGAGACGTATCCGAACGCGTTGTAGCGTGCCGCTCCCGCGCCGCTCGAACGTCAGTACGGGCTGAACCCCACCCGCACTCCGCCGTAGCCGTCGGGGGCGACCGAGGCGCGGAGCAGCACCCGGTCGAACCGGTTGGTCGGATGGTCGTGACTGTACGAGACCACCTTGTAGCCGGAGAAGACTCCCATGAACGCGCCGGCCGCGACGTCGCTGGCCCAGTGCTGGTCGAGCTGGATGCGGGCGAGGCCGGGCAGGATTCCGGCCACGAACAGCAGCGGGGCGACGTACGGCGTCGCCTTCACGTGGCGTCGCTGCATCTCCATCACCAGCACAGTGGCGACGGCCATGCTGGACGAGGTGTGGATCGAAGGGAAGGCGCGGCGATCGAAGCCGGCCGAGCCGCGGCGAAATCCGGCGAAGCCTTCGACGTCGTACTGGTCGGAGTCATTGGTCACGTATGGCCGCGCGCGGCCGAGGGGGCCGCGGATGACCTGGCTCGCGAGACTGGCGAGCACCACCGACTCGGTGGCGTGAAGCGCGACGTCGGACACGAGGCGCGAGCCCGAGAGACGCGCGATGCCGTAGGTCAGCAGTCCGGCGACGGTGAGCGATGTCTCGTTCACCTTGCTGATGCGCAGCGCGAGGCGGTGCTTGGAAGAATCCTGGTAGCGCGACTGCTGCGATGCGCGCGCGATGTCGTCGTCGAAGATGGACAGCAGCGCAGTACCGCCGAGCGCCGCCGCTCCGATGACCGCGTCGCGACGCGTGA
>JBBQYZ010000054.1:0-9996 GCA_038208205.1 Gemmatimonadales bacterium
ATCGTGAAGCAGACCAC
Source organism: Gemmatimonadales bacterium (assembly GCA_038208205.1). Lineage (GTDB taxonomy): Bacteria > Gemmatimonadota > Gemmatimonadetes > Gemmatimonadales > Gemmatimonadaceae > AG11. Next base: position 18 of record JBBQYZ010000054.1, read on the forward strand.
CGTTCACGAGCAGGAGCGGGGGTGCGCCAGCGACGGGAGCAGAGGTCCAGACGGCGAAGTCGAGACCGCGCGCATGTACCGTCATGCGGTCGAGCAACGGAGTACGGCCGAGCGAGCGTCGGAAGGCGATGAAAGCGTCGCGACGGGACATGGGGGTCATAGTAGTAGTGGGTGCTGGGTGGTGGGTTTCACGCGAATGAGTTCTGGACAGCCAATACCGAGTCGGCTCCCCCGTTACCACGTCCACTCCCCAGCCACTGGCTCATTGGAATCGCGGGCCCGCGCCAGGCGCTAGATTCCGGGAGCAGTCCGTGTGGCCCGGGCACGCCGTGCGTGAGCGTACGCCCCCGAGGGCCGGACGTGTCCCGCCACGCCGAGCGAGCCCGCATGAGCGACACCACGCAGCAGCCCCCCCAGCCGACCTCCCTGAACGAGTCTCGCCGCCGCATCCGCGAGGCGCTGCTCGCGGCGCGGCGCGTCGCGGTGGGCACCCACGCCGGGGAAGAGGTGCGAGTGCGCATGATGCACCCTGGCGCCTGGATTCCGGAGGAGGAAACGGCCCGGCCGATCGTGTATCTGGCGAGCATGAAGTCCGACCCGAAGATCCGCGAGATGACGACGCGGCCCGAGGTCGCGCTGCTTCTGCACGAGTCGCCCACCGGCGAAGAGTCCACGAGCTGGGAGATGGAGGTGACGGGGCGCGCCGAGGTGGTACGCGATTCGGCCGAGCGCGAGCGCGCCAAGCAGGCAACGATGCGCACCTCATCGATCGTGCAGTATCTCGATTCGGTGGGACAGACCGACCTGCTCGCCTTCGTGCGCGTGACGCCACGATTCATGAAGCACCGCGTGTTCGGCGAGATCGTGGCGGGACGTCCTCCGTCCATCATCGACTTCGGTGACGCGGCGGAGGAGCGGGCGGGGGACCTCGCGCTCCTGCGCCGCCGACTGGGCGTGTGGCGCGAGACCGTGCGCTGGCCAACGCTGACCGCAAGCGCGGCGTCGGTGGTGGTGGGGGTCGCGGCGTCGTTCGCGGCCTCGGGCACGGTGCGCTGGGGGTGGGGACTGCTCACGATGATCGCGGCGGTCTGCCTGCAGGCGTGCACGAACATCCGCAACGATCTCGACGATCAGGTGAGCGGCGCCGACGACAAGAACCGCACGCCGATCCTTGGCTTCACGGGTGGCTCGCGGGTCCTGCAGCGCGGGCTCGCGACGCGCGCCGAGCTGCTCGTCGGAATGCTGGGCTTCGGGCTGGTGAGCACCTGCATCGGGCTGTACTTCGCCGCGGCTGGCCGACCAGGGGTGCTGCTGTTCGGGCTGGCGGGATTGTTCGTGGGATTCGTCTACACCGGTCCGCCCTTCCGACTGGCGAATCGCGGGCTCGGCGAGCTCGCGGTGGCGCTCGCGTTCGGGGTGGGGATCGTGTGCGGCACGGCCTACGTGCAGGCCGGAGTGGTGCCCCTCGTCGCGCTGGCGGCGTCGATCCCGGTGTCGATCCTCGTGGCGCTCATCCTGTTCATCAACGGCTTCCAGGACGCGGCGAGCGACGACGAGGTGGCGAAGCGCACGGCGGTCGTGCGGCTGGGCCTCCCGCGCGCCAGTCGCACCTACGTCCTGATTGCCGGTGTGGCCGGGCTCGCGCTCGTGGCCTTCGTGCTGATCGGCGTGCTCCCCGCCTTCGCGCTGCTCGGCCTCGCCGGCTTTCCGCTCTTCATCAAGGCGTCGTCCGTGGCGCGGCAATACTTCGACCAGCCGATGGATCTGGTGCCGGCGAACGCCTACACCGTCGTGGGCCACCTCGCGAGCTCGCTCGCCCTCGCGGTCGGGCTGGCGTGGGCGGGGTTGGGCGGGGGAATCAACGCCGCGATCCTCGCCGTCGCAGCGGTGGGACTGCTCGTGATCCTCTACTACAACCGCTCGATCGGGCGGCTGGCGAGCGCGTTCCGGGGTGTGAAGGACGCAGTGGCGAGGAGCTGATCTCATGTCCGCGACCACACCTGCCCAGTCGACCGATGACGTTCTCGCGTGGGCAACGCATCTCTATGCCACCGGCGTCGACCGGAAGGACGCCGACGCCTTCGCGGGCGCCTTCACCGAGGAGGCGTGGCTGCAGTTCGGCAACAACCCGCGCCTGCATGGTCGCGAGGCGGTACGCGAGGCGATCGCGGGGTTCTTCCAGGCGATGCGCAGCCTGCGTCACGAGTTCAAGAACAGCTGGATCGCGGACGACACGCTGATCAACGAGGCGGTCGTCACCTATACGCGACACGACGGCGTGGATGTCTCCGTGCCGGCGGTGACGATCTTCCGGCTGCTGCCGGTGGCGCAGCGCGTCGGTGGGGTGATGGTGGACCAGTGCCGGATCTACGTTGACCTTGCGCCACTGTTCGCACCCACTGCACCCACCGCCTCGTAGCGTCGTGACGTCGTGGCGCGACGGTGTGAATCTCGGCCGAGAACGGGCGCGCGCGACCTCCGTCGCTTCCCGAACACTCGCCCCGGTCGACATGATCCGCCTGCTCCGTGTGACGGCTCGTGCAGCGGCGGCTCTGCTGCTGCTGGCTGGCCCGCCGCTCGCCGCGCAGCCGCGTGTCGACGCTCCGGACGTAGCCGCGAGCAAGACCTGCTTCACCCGCCACGACATCGCGTACGTCGGCGTCGCGGTCGCGGCGTCCGCGCTGACCAGCGTATTCGATGAGCGAGTGGCGTGCTACGCGCGTGGGCCGAACGTGCAGGGACGCCCTCGCGGACCGAAGTCGTGGAGGCACTCACGCGCGGGCAGGTGTTCGAGCGCGGAGAGTCCTCCGACTTCTGGATCGGCGCCGAACTGATCAATCTCGTGGTCGCGGAACTGGCGGCGGTGCTGGTCGTGCTCGCCCTCTGGCTCGTCGCCGCCGATGCGCGCTCGTTCAACGTGCCGTGGGGCGCGTCCATGGTATTCGCGGTCGGGATGCCGATGCTCTTCTACCCGCTCTCACGCCTGCTCTGGCTCGCGCGGGATTTGCACTTCCGGCCGACCGAGTCGGGGGATCAGCACTCTCCCGAGCTCCGGCGCTAACAATCGGCCGCAGCGTCAGCCGCCGCCGGCGCGCGCCCCTGCGTGGCTCAGCTCAGACGGACGGGCACGACACGTCGCGGACACGGCTGCCGCCCGTCTCGATTGCCGGTAGTAGAAGAACCTCGGCGCTGATGGAGCGCGCAGGGCGAAGATGAGCTCGGGCTGGAGCACCACGCTCGGCATGGCGCTGGCGGCTAGGTGGACCGAAGCGCGGGCCGCTCCGACGTGCGATCACCACGAACTCGTCCGGGTGCACCTCGACGGAGGCTCGCCCGCCACGCCGCGGGCCCGTGCGTAAGGTCAGCGCACTCCTTCTCGACTGATGATCTCGGAGGCCACCTGCTCGGCGACGCCGTCATCGGGCTGCACCAGGCGCGTGCGCTTCCAGTCCCCCTGGGCATAGACGCCGAGCGTGACCAGCGCGATCGCGACGTTGGAGATCGGGAACGCCCACCAGATGCCGCGCTCGCTGAGCGTCGTGTGCGTGGAGAGCAGATAGGCGAGCGGGAACTGCAGCACCCACTGCGACACGAGCGTGAGGATCATCGCGACGACCATGTTGCCGGATGCGCGAAGCACCCCGGTGAGCGAGAATTGCAGGCCGAGAAAGCCCCACGCTGGGGCCATGGTGCGCAGGAATACCGTGCCCGAGGCGATGACTCCGGGGTCGCCCGGAACGAAGAAGGCGACGAGCTGGGGAGCGACGACGAAAGCGACCGCGCCGAGAGCGGCCAGGATCCAGAAGCCGAGCATCGCGCCGAGGCGCCCGATGCGCTCCGCGCGCTCGACGTTGCCGGCGCCGATGTTCTGTCCCACCAGCGCCGAAACCGCCATGGAGAGTCCCATGGCCGGGATCATCACGACCTGCAGGATCGTCGAGCCCACTCCGTATGCGGCCACCGTCATCGTCCCGAAGCTCGCGATGAGGAAGGTGAGCACGGTGATGCCGAGGGCGCGCGCCGACTGCTCCACCGAGGCGGGGAAGCCCAGAAAGAAGGCGCGCTTGATGTAGCTGCCGTCGGGGATGAAATCGCGCCAGGCGAGGTGCACCCCGTGCCGCCCGCGCAGCAGCACCAGGAGGCCCACCCCGGCCGCGATACTCTGGGTGCTGGTCGTGGCGACGGCGGCGCCCATCACGCCCATGGCCGGCACCGGGCCCGCCCCGAAGATGAAGAGGGGATCGAGGATGAAGTTGAGGATCACCGTTCCGAGCACGATGAACACCGGAAGCCGGGCCTCGCCGACGCCGCGCATGATCGACTGGAACATGAAGAAGAAGAAGTTGAACACGAGTCCGACGAACGACACGCGCATGAAGCCGAGCGCGCCGCGGTAGACATCGGGTGCCACGCCCATCAGTCGAAGGAGTGATGGCGCAGCGATGAAACCGATCGTGCCAAGGACGATGGATATCAGCACGATCATGAGGAGCGTCTGGGCGGCCACGTGGTCAACCATCTCCTGGTTCCCGCCGCCGAAGTACTGGGCGATCAGGGTGGAGCCGGCGATGGCGAGGCCCGCGCCGAGGGCGATCGTGAGGAACACCACCGGTGTGGTGACGGAGACCGCAGCGACGGCGGCACCGCCAAGCCGGCCGACCCAGAAGGCGTCGATGAGTTGGTAGGCCGCCTGGAGCACGTTCGCCAGCGCGATCGGCACCGCGAGCGTGAGCAGCGAGCGAAGAATCGGGCCCTCGAGCAGCGCGGTGCTGGGGCGTCGAGCAGGTAATTCCGTCGCGGGTGGAGCGGCAGGCGGAGGGGAATCGATCGGCGTCACGCGGCGCTCTGGCGCAGCGATCGTGCCGGCGGTGGGGCAATACCTGTTCGTTGCGCTGCCGGGGCCCGGGTGCGGGGCAGGCGGCACGCGGCGCGGTGGGTGGTGCGCGGCACGTGGTGCGCGTCCGGTCGCCGCCGGCCGCGTCAACGGCGCGCTGCTGCCGAGCGCGCACCGCGCAGAGAAACGAGTCAGGTCTCGATCGACACGGTCGTGAGTCCCGTGAGATTGTCCTCGAGGTCCGTGCCAACGATGTAGCACTGGATGACGATCCGTCCTACACGGAAGACGCGCGTGTTGGCGAGGGTGCGGCGCAGCGTCTCACGCAGGGCGACATACCGGGGCACGAGGGCGACCGCCACGGAGTCGGCCGGATCGACGCGCTCGATGTGGCGAGCGAAGAAGTCGTCGAGCGAGATCGACTCCACCGGCTGGTCGGTGGGGATCTGCAGCAACCCGCGAAACTCCTCGGCACTCGGTGCTTCGGTGTCCTCCAGGGAGTGTGCGTGGTCGATCGGGCCGAAGCCGGCGTGCGTGAAATAGGTGAACGGATAGTCCGACTCGCTGGTATAGAGCAATCCGCTCGCGGTCCGCTCGAGCAGCGCCTGCTCGGCCTCCGCGCCCAGGCGGATGCGCGCGAAGGCAGGGTGGGCGGCGGCGGGCGCGTGAGGAGCCGAGAGCTGATCGGCGGGAGCGCACCCCGCGAGGAGCAGGGGGGCGAGGAACAGCGTGAGGGCGATGAGGCGCATCGAAGCTCCGGTCGTGGCACGGTGGCGCGGTGGCTCGCGGCGCGAGGCAGCGCGACGACGAGCATGAGGGGGCAGGATCGTCGTGCATCGTCGGTGAGGCATCACCATGGGGGTGCGCGTCGGGACGGATCGCTGCGGCGTGACCGGAGGCTTGTCCCTTCGCGGCGCCGGCCGCCCGTTCGCGGACAGCCGCCGCTTCGTTCCGCTCGGGCGCGCCCGCCTGTACTCTTCCGAGCGTCCATTCAGCTCACTCCTCGCACCCCATCGAGCATGCGTCACACGACCAAGCGAGCCCTCATGGGCTGCCTTCTCGCCGCCGCAGCCGCGCCTCTCTCGGCGCAGACGAGCCCCGCGGCGCCGGGGGCGGACACGGCGAACGACCCGCTCCGCACGATGGTGGCCCGCCTCGACCTCGAGCGGTACAAGGCGACCCTCAAGGGTCTGACTCAGTTCGGCGACCGCCGGCAGGGCACGGCGCGCAACCGCGCCGCGGTCGACTGGATCGAGGCGCAGCTCAAGAGCTACGGCTGCACGCCGACCGAGCGGATCACCTACGACTTCCAACCGCCGGCGCCCGCAGCACGTGCGGCCGGGACCGCGCCTGCGGGGCCGCGCGTGCGGCCCACCTACCCTGCCGAAGGCGGCTCGCACGTGCGCGGCATCCGCCGCTCCACCGGCGTGAACAACGACTCGCTCGCGCAGCCCGACGCACGACTTCGCGCGCTCAACGCCGAACAGTCCGTGGCCGGACAGCGGCAGGAGGTGTACTGCACCAAGGTCGGCACCACGCACCCCGAGGAGATGTACATCGTGGGTGGTCACATGGACGGCATCGGCTGGGGCGAGGCCGCGAACGACGACGGCTCGGGCACCGCGCTCGTGATGGAGCTCGCGCGCGTGTTCAGCGCGCCGGACGTGCAGACCGACCGCTCCATCCGGTTCATTCTCTGGAACAATGAGGAGAGCGGGTTGAACGGGGCGCGTGCCTACGTCGCGCAACGGCAGGCGCTGCAGGGCAGGGAGTCGCCCGCCGGCTCGGGCAGGTACCCAGAGCCGAAGTGGCTCGGCATGATCCAGCACGACATGATGATGTTCGACCATGGCATGCCGCGCGCCGACGGCACGTTGGGCACGGAGCAGCGTCCCGAGGCCGACGTGAACGTCGAGTTCCAGTCGAACTCCAAGATGGCCGCGGAGTCGAACAAGCTGGCCTGGGTATTCGCGTCGGCGAACGACAAGTACGCGACCGACTATCCTGCGACGGTCGGGCAGCACATGACCAACACTGATTCCGCGCCATTCCAGGACATCATTCCGTCGATCAGCCTCCGCGAAAACGAGCGCGGCGCGCACATCGGCGGCGGGTGGGACCCGAACTGGCATCAGCCCACCGACATGTACTCCACCTACAGCGACAAGGACTTCCGGCTCGGGCTCAACGCCGCGCAGACGACGCTGGCGGCGGTGGGGGGATTGGCGGGAGCCAGACTGGGGAAGTAGGACCGTCGGTCCGTACGTCAGAACGACGAAGGGCACACCGGAACGATCTCGGTGTGCCCTTTGCGCGTTCCCGACCTACGGACGAGCCGACGTACCGACTACGCTTGCCTTACGCCTTCAGCACGATCTTCTCGCAACCATCCAGCTTGTCATTGAAGATCTTGTACCCGTGCGACGCCTGGTCGAGCGGCATCGTATGGGTGATCACCATCGTCGGGTCGATGTCGCCCTTCTCGATGCGCTCGAGCAGCGGCTTCATGTAGCGATGGACGTGGCACTGCCCGGTCTTGATCGTGAGCGACCGGTTCATGACGGAGTTCATCGGGAATTTGTCGATCAGGCCCGTGTAGACGCCGATCACCGAGACCGTGCCGCCGTTGCCGCAGGACATGATCGCCTCGCGCAGCGCGATCGGCCGGTCCGTCTGCATCCGGAGCATCTGCTTGGCGCGGTCGTGGAGGAACTGCACGCCGTGGGTGTGCCCCTCCACGCCCACGGCGTCGATGCAGTGGTCGGGTCCGCGACCGGCGGTGAGATCCCGGAGCACATCGGGCACGCTGTCCACTTCCTCGTAGTTGACGGTGATCGCGCCCGCGCGTTCGCGCGCCATCTGCAAGCGGTACGGGAAGCGGTCGATGGCGATCACCTTCTCGGCGCCGAGCAGGTAAGCGCTGGCGATCGCGAAGATGCCGACGGGTCCGCAGCCCCAGACCGCCACCGTGTCACCCGGTTTGATGCCGCACATCTCGGCACCCATGTAGCCAGTCGGGAGGATGTCGGACAGGAAGAGCACCTGCTCGTCGGTGAGCGAGTCGGGCACCTTGAAGGGACCCACGTCGGCGAAGGGCACGCGCGCATATTCCGCCTGACCGCCGGCAAAGCCGCCGGTGAGGTGCGAGTAGCCGAATATCCCGGCCGGCGAGTGCCCCATCATCTTCTCGGCGATGTATGCGTTGGGGTTGGAGTTCTCGCAGAGGGAGAAGGCCTGGGCCTCGCACGCGCTGCAGTGCCCGCAGGCAATCGGGAAGGGGACGACCACCCGATCGCCGACCTCGACGTTCTTCACCGTTCTCCCGGTCTCGACGACTTCGCCCATGAACTCGTGGCCCATGATGTCGCCGGGCTCCATCATCGGGAGGAATCCGTTGTAGAGATGGAGGTCCGACCCGCAGATTGCCGTGGACGTGATCTTCACGATGCAGTCGCTCTGACTCAGGATCTTCGGGTCCGGGACCTCCTTGACCTGCATGTTCTGCGGTCCCATCCAGCACGTCGCTTTCATCGCAACTCTCCCATACGAGTGAGGAAGCGCCGGCCGCGCCTGGCGTCGGCCGCGCGCGCGTTCGCTTCGAATCAGAGCTCGACCGGCTCGTCGTCAGGCGCGGCCGGGTGCATGCCGCGCTGCTTCGTGGCGTCCGAGAGGACGATCTCGCCGAGCTCCATCACCTGCTTGAAGTGGCGCAGGTCGTCCTGCACCTGCTGGCCCGGCTCCTCGCGGAAGAGCATCGCGACCTTCGACCCGAGCTTGCCGAACGGCGGGTCGTACTCGAGCTCGACGCGCACCTCGGTGCCGCGGTCGCCCGGCGCGCGCTCGAAGCGCACGGTGCCGGCGTTGTAGATCGCCGCGCCCTCGTCGGAGCGCCAGGAGATCCGCTCGTTCGGCACGTCTTCCGTCGTGGTCGCGTCCCATTCCACCGTCTGCCCGGCCGGTGCCTTCGCTTTCCAGTGGGAGCGTCCCCCGCCCAGCACCGTCACCGACTCGAGGTGCCGCATGAACTGCGGCAGCTTCTGGAAGTCGCGCCAGAAGCCGTACACCTCCTCGGGCGAGCGTCGCACGGTGATGCTGCGCTTGGTGCGGATGATCCCTGCGTCGGCGCCGGCGTTCGCCTGCGTCTTCGGCTGCATGGACAGCTGCTTGGCGCACATCACGTCGAGCGCCGTTACCGCGAGCACGTTCGCGGTTGCGAACAGCGTGCGGCCGCGGTGGTTGTCGGGATTCGCCATCACCTTGCCGAGCAGCGCGAGGTCGATGGCGTCGCCGGCCACGCGCGACCATACCGCCTTCTCCGGTTGCTGCTTGGAGAGGATCGCGATGCCGTGCGAGATCTCGCGAAACCCGAGGGCGCGCATCACCGGCTTGTTGCCCTCGGCGTCGTCGACGCCGCAGATCTTCGACATGCTTTGGGGCGCGAGCACCTGCGCCAGCCCAAGGCCGATGCTGAACAGCCCGAGGAAGTCAGCGAGGCTCTCGCCGCCGGTCCCGCGATCGGCGTCGGCCATCTGCTGATAGGCGCGTGACACCGCCCGCTGCGGGCGGTGATCCTGGCCGAGTCCGCTGCCGACCGGCATTGATGATCCGGCGGCCGATCCGACGTTGCCTTCGATCGTTGTTGCCATGGTGTGCTCCTTCTACCGCGAGACGAAAATGGACGTGAGGATGGTCTGGCAGAAACGGCAACGCACATGCCGCTCATTCACGGCGGTGTCGATTGTAGGGACGCGTTCGCCAGCAATTCGTGCGGCGCGTCATGCGTCGAAAAAAAATCTGCCGGCGTGACACCGATCACCGCGAGCGTATAAACGCCGGGCTACGATGGCGTCGGTCGAACGCGCGTCCGTGTTCGACCATCCATCCTCAGTTCGCTCCGGCTCTCGCGCTTCGTTATTCGAAGCGCCGATGCGCGCAGACCCGGTGACGCCGGCGATGCCAAGCCCCGTGACTGCCGCGCCCTGATCGCCCGGGTGTCGAGTCCGTTCGGCTGCCGGGCGAGCTTCCAACCAGTGGAGTAGAAGTGGCTCGTTATCACACCTTGCTGGCCGGCGCCGTCCTGGCGCTCACCAGCTGCACGGACGTCGTCGGGCCCAACAGGCTCGACGCCACCAACCCCTCGGCCTC
>JBBQYZ010000055.1:0-9970 GCA_038208205.1 Gemmatimonadales bacterium
CAACCTCACGCCGGCGATCGGCTCCCACCGCAACCGCAAGCGTCTCGGTCGCGGTCCGGGTTCGGGCACCGGCAAGACGTCGGGCAAGGGTCACAAGGGCAGCAAGGCGCGCGCGGGCCATCACGGTCCGGGTGGCGGCAAGCCGCAGTTCGAGGGCGGTCAGATGCCGCTGACACGTCGGCTGCCGAAGCGCGGATTCACCAACCCGTTCCGTCAGGAAGCCAACGTCATCCGTCTCGACCAGCTCGAGCTGCTCGACGGCGACGTGACGACCGACGCACTGCGCGCGGCGGGGATGGTGAAGCGTCAGGGTCCGGTGAAGGTGCTGTCGAACGGCGAGCTCACGCGGGCAGTCACGGTGCGCGGCCTCAAGGTCAGCGCGTCGGCCCGCGAGGCGATCGTCGCCGCCGGCGGAAAGGTCGAAGAGTAACGCCGCACCCCGAGGAGCTGTCATGGCCCAGAGCAATGCCGCAAGCGCGGTATCGAGTGTGTTCCGCACGCCGGAGCTGAAAGACAAGATCGTCTTCACGCTCCTGTGCCTGCTGGTCTACCGGATCGGCGCGCACATCACGGCACCGGGGGTGGACGTCGTCGCGCTGACCGACTTCTTCCGCAATCAGTCGTCGCAGAACGGGGGCGGACTTCTCGGCCTGTACGACCTGTTCACCGGTGGACAGCTGTCGCGCGCGACGGTGTTCGCGCTCGGCATCATGCCGTACATCTCGGCCAGCATCTTCGTGCAGATCGCCGGCGCGGTCGTGCCGCAGGTCGAGAAGATGCAGAAGGACGAGGAAGGGCGGAAACGGATCAACCAGTGGACGCGCTACGCGACGGTCGCGCTGGCGGCCGTGCAGGCGTGGGGCTTCGCGCTGTTCACGGAGTCGCTCCAAGGGGCGATCGCGAATCCCGGGATGGGCTTCCGTCTGCAGATGGCGTTCTTCCTGACGACGGGCGCGCTGTTCGTCATGTGGCTGGGCGAGCAGATCACGGAGCGCGGACTCGGTAACGGCGCTTCGCTGATCATCTTCTTCTCGATCGTCGAGCGCATCTGGCCCGGCATCGGGACGACGTTCCGCTTCGTCACCACGGGCGCGATCGGGGCGTTCTCGCTGATCGTGCTCGCGGCGATGATGGTCGCCGTCGTGGCGGCAGTGGTGGCGATCACGATGGCGGCGCGCCGCATCCACATCCAGATCCCGCAGCGGACGATGGCACGAGGCCGGATGCGCGAGGCGGCTCGAAGTTTCATCCCGCTCCGCATCAATACGGCCGGCGTGATGCCGATCGTGTTCGCGCAGTCCATCATCGTGGTCCCGGGCGCGTTCGCGCAGTTCTTCCCGAGCAACCCGGCAGCGCAGCGACTCTCCGAGCTATTCGCGCCCGGAAGCGTGTGGTACATCGTCGCCGAAGCGGTGCTCATCATGTTCTTCACCTACTTCTACACGTCGATCATCTTCAACCCGATCGACCTGTCGGAGAACCTGAAGAAGCAGGGCGGGTTCATTCCAGGCGTCAAGCCGGGCGCCAGGACGGCCGAATACATCGACCAGGTCGTCACGCGGATCACGCTCCCGGGCGCGATCTTTCTGACCCTGATCGCGCTCCTGCCCGTGGTGATCTCACGCGCGATCAATGTGCCCTTCACCTTCGGCGGCACATCGCTGCTGATCGTGGTGGGTGTGGCGCTGGACACGCTGGCGCAGATGCAGCAGCACCTGCTCCTGCGAAAGTACGACGGGTTCATGAAGAAGGGCCGCCTGAAGACTCGCAGCCAGCAGGCGGCCGGCGGGTACTGAGCACGGCAGGTGGGTAGGTCGGCTGGTCAGCAGGTCCGTCAGACCGTCAGACCGTCAGACCGTCAGACCGTCGGACTCTCCTCAGAGACTCTCTCTCATGATCATCGTTCTCTTCGGGAAGCCCGGGGCCGGGAAGGGAACGCAAGCGCCGCTGCTCGCAGCGGCGCTTGGCGTTCCCACCCTCGCGACCGGCGACGAGCTCCGCGCGGCCATTCGCGCCGGCACGTCGCTCGGCCTCGAGGCCAAGTCGTACATGGACGGCGGCGACCTCGTACCCGACGCGGTCATCCTCGGCATCATCAAGCAGGCCCTCTCCGAGCCGCGCAACGCCGGTGGCGTCCTTCTCGACGGCGTCGTCCGCACGGTGCCTCAGGCCGAGGGGTTGTCACAGGCGTGCGCCGAGCTGGGCAAGCAGGTCGACGCGGTGCTCTGCTTCGAGATCGAGGACGACGAGATCGTGCGCCGTCTCGCCAGTCGGACGGTGTGCGAGAAGTGTCAGACGCCCCGCGGCGACGCGGAGCCCGGCGAGCCATGCCGACAGCCCGGGTGCGACGGTCGCCTCGTGCGCCGCAAGGATGACGAGCCGGAAGCGATCCGCAACCGACTTGCCGTCTACGCCCGGCAGACCGCGCCGGTGCTACAGTGGTACCGTGCGAACGGCACCAAGGTCGCGGTGATCGACGCCGTCGGCGCGGTGCAGGACGTGACGGCCCGCGCGCTCGGCGCGCTGGCGTCGTAGGGGCGTGGGAATCGCGGAGGGCGGCAAGGTGATCCAGCTCAAGAGCACGCGCGAGATCGACGTGATGGCCGAGGGGGGGAGGATCCTCGCGGCGACGCACGCCATGCTGCGCCGCGAGGTGAAGCCGGGCGTCTCGACGTTGGACCTGGATGCGATGGCCGAGGCGTTCATTCGCAGCCATCAGGGCGCAACGCCGGCGTTCAAGGGGCTGTACGGCTTTCCCGGCAGCCTCTGCGCATCGATCAATCAGGAGATCGTCCACGGCATCCCCTCACGCAAGCGCGTGCTCCGGGAAGGCGACATCATCTCGATCGACCTGGGTGTGGGCTACGAGGGATACTTCACCGATGCGGCAGCGACGGTGGCCGTCGGGGCGATCGACGCGGAGACGGCGCGGCTACTCGAGGTGACAGAGCGCTCGCTCGCTGCCGGGATCGCCGCCGCGGTGCCGGGCAACCATCTGGGCGACATCGGCTCGGCCGTGCAGGGCGTGGTGGAGGCGGCGGGGTTCAGCGTGGTGCGCGACCTCGTGGGACACGGAATCGGCGTGGAGTTCCATGAGGAACCGCAGGTCCCCAACTACGGCAAGCCGAAGCGCGGGCTCAAGCTCGTTCCCGGCCTCACCCTGGCGATCGAGCCGATGGTGGACGTGGGTGGCCCGGGCACCCGCACCCTTGCCGACAAGTGGACCATCGTGACGGTCGACGGATCGCGCTCGGCGCACTTCGAGCACACGGTGGCGATCACGGAGTCGGGGAACCGGGTGTTGACGGCGGCGTGATTGCGGATCCTCGTGGATCGAGGCAGATCAGCGCGGATTGTCCCGAGCGGGGGCCGGCCTCCGGTTCACCGGGTCAGCTGTTCCTTGGTGGCATCGCGAATCTCCGCGGACTTAGGCAGATCCTGGCGGATGCTCCAGCAGGGAATGATCGAGGATCGCCGTGCAGTCCGCGAGATCCGCGATGACGTTTGCCGAGGCGTGTACGGCTTCGGCAGCTCTCCCGACCACGGAGCGATCGGCGCGCATCCGTCGAGATCAGCGCGGATTCGCAATCCTCAACGGCGGCCGCCCCCGTAGCGTTCAGTAAGTGCGGGTGATACACTCGCCCTCTTCACCAGACCATCGGAGCATTCATGTGGGGACCCACCACCACCGCGCGACGGCTGCGCCTGCCGATCGCGTTCGCGCTCGCCGGGGCGCTCGCGCTGCAATCGTCGCCCGCCAGGGCGCAGGGGCGCATCACGTCGCCCAAGGAGCAGCTCGGGTTCGACATCGGCGACGACTACAAGCTCGCCACCTACACCCAGTTCGAGCAGTACTGGCGCAAGCTGGCGCGCGAGACGAACCGGATGAAGCTCGTGGAGATCGGCAAGTCGGCCGAGGGGCGTCCGCAGCTGATGGGGATCATCTCGTCACCCGCCAACCTGGCCCGGCTCGACCACTACAAGGACATCTCGCAGCGCCTCGCGCGGGCCGAAGGGCTGACCGACGCGCAAGCGCGCGTCCTGGCGAAGGAGGGCAAGGCCGTGGTCTGGATCGACGGCGGCCTGCACGCCACGGAGGTGCTCGGCGCCGCGCAGCTGATGGAGACCGTGTACCAGCTGCTCAGCCGGAACGACGCCGAGACGATGCGCTTGCTCGACGACTGCATCATCCTGGCGGTGCATGCGAACCCGGACGGGATGGAGCTGGTCTCGAGCTGGTACATGAAGGACGCGGATACGCTGAAGCGGAACATGAACATCCCGCGCCTCTACCAGAAGTACGTGGGGCACGACAACAACCGCGATTTCTACATGTCCAACCAGCCGGAGTCACAGAACATCAACCACGCGCTGTTCTGGGACTGGTTTCCGCAGATCGTCTACAACCATCACCAGACCGGGCCGGCGGGCACCGTGATGTTCGCACCACCTTTCCGCGACCCGTTCAACTACAATTTCGACCCGCTCGTGCCGGTGGAGCTCGACCTCGTCGCAGCGTCGATGCACTCGCGGTTCGAGGCCGAGGGGAAGCCGGGCGTGACGATGCGCTCCGGGTCCACGTATTCCACCTGGTGGAACGGCGGTTTGCGCACGACGCCCTACTTCCACAACATGATCGGTCTGTTGACGGAGACGATCGGCAATCCGACGCCGCAGACGATTCCCTTCATCCCCGATCAGCAGCTCCCGCGCGCCGACCTGCCGTACCCGATCGCGCCGCAGCCGTGGCACTTCCGGCAGTCGATCGAGTACTCGCTGACCGCCAACCGCGCGGTGCTCGACATCGCGTCGCGCGAGCGTGAGAACCTCCTGTACAACATCTACCGGATGGGGCGGAATTCGATCGAGCGCGGGAGCCGGGACAGCTGGACGACGAGCCCGAGCGACATCGAGCGCGTGAAGATGGAGATCGAGAAGGGCCGCGCCGCGACTGCCGCGACCACGACGGCTGGCGGAAGCGGCGCCGGGGCCGGCGCCGTCGGCGACCCGATCTTCCAGTTCGGCCGCGGCGCCGACGTGAAGTACTACCAGACCGTGCTCCGCGCGCCGGAGCATCGTGACGCCCGTGGCTACATCCTGCCGAGCGACCAGCCCGACTTCCTGACGGCGACCAAGTTCATCAACACGCTGCGGCACGTCGGCGTGACGGTGCAGCGAGCGACGGCGCCGTTCACGGTGTCCGGCAAGCGCTATCCGCAAGGCTCGTACGTGGTGATGTCGGCGCAGGCGTTCCGGCCGATGGTGCTGGACATGTTCGAGCCGCAGGATCACCCGAACGACTTCGCCTACCCAGGTGGACCGCCGAAGCGACCGTACGACAACGCGGGTTACACCCTCGCGTTCCAGATGGGGGTGAAGTTCGACCGCGTCCTCGACGGCTTCAGCGGGCCGTTCCAGGCGATCAGCGGGATGGCTACCCCGCCCACGGGGACGGTGAGCGGCGTCGCGAGCGCGGCCGGCTATCTGGTGAGTCATGCGGTGAACGACGCGTTCGTGGCCGTGAACCGCGCGCTCAAGGCGGGGCAGCCCGTCTTCGTGCTGCGTTCGCCGCTGACGGCCAATGGCAAGACGTATCCCGCCGGCACCTTCTACATCGCGTCGAGCGCCGCCAGCACGTCCATGCTGCAGTCGGTCGCGCGCTCGCACGGACTCTCGGCCGAGGGAACGACCGCGCGGCCCGGGGCCGACGCGCAGCCGCTGCGGCCGGTGCGTGTGGGACTGTGGGACCAGTACGGTGGCTCCATGCCGTCGGGTCACACGCGGTGGCTGCTCGAGCAGTACGAGTTTCCGTTCGAGGTGGTCTACCCCCGCACGATCGATGCGGGCAGTCTCGCGAGTCGCTACGACGTGATCGTGCTCCCCTCGGGCGCGGTGCCGGCGAGCGACCGTGCTCCGACGCGCGGCAACTTCGACAACACCGACAGCGCCGCGGTGCCGGCCGAATTTCGCGAGCGAATGGGTCGCACGACGATCGCGCGCTCGGTCCCGCAGCTGCGACAGTTCCTGGAGTCGGGCGGCACGGTCGTGGCGGTCGGCTCGTCCGCCAATCTCGGCATGCATCTCGGTTTGCCGATCACGAGCGTACTCACGGAGCGTGACGCGAACGGCGCACAGCGCGACCTGCCGGCCGACAAGTTCTACGTGCCCGGCTCCGTGCTGCGCGTGCAGGTCGATACGACGCGGCCGGTGTCGTACGGGCTCGCGCGCGACGTCGACGTCTTCTACGACAACAGTCCGGCCTTCCGCCTTGGCGCCGACGCGGCGGCGAAGGGGGTTCGTCCGCTCGCGGTGTTCGCCACTGGAGAGCCGCTGCGTAGCGGATGGGCCTGGGGACAGAAGTACCTGGACGGAGCCGTCGAAGCGGTCGAGGCACAGGTGGGGAAGGGAACGCTCTACCTGTTCGCGCCGGAGATCACCTTCCGTGGGCAGCCGCACGGCACGTTCAAGTGGCTGTTCAACGGGATCTACGGGGGCGGGACGGCGATGGTGCCGTAAGGGAGGTTGGAGACGTCGGTCGATACGCGGTAGGTCGCACCCGCGCGCGAGAAGGAGCACATCGACGGCTGTCGATGTGCTCCTTCGTGATTCAGATGTCCGGACGTACCGATCCACGGAGCTACCGAGCTACCGGCATTCTCGCTGCGCTCATTTGCTCAACAGCTCTTCCACCACCTCGCCTGTCCTGCGCGCGAGGCCGTGCGTGCGCTCGACGAGCTGCTTGGCCTCCCGGCTCATCGCGGCGCCACGCGTCTTGTCGCTCAGGGCGCTCACGTTGATGCGCACATTGTATCCGGCCCCCACACAACCCGCCTCGGCGAGCAGCGCGGCGACGCCGGCGTCGCTCGCGGCATTCGCGTTGCCGCGCTCGGCGACGGCGAGCGCAAGCTCCGCCACCTCGGCGCAGGCTCGCGCGGTCTCGAGTGGCACCTCGGCGGCGTGCATCAGCGCATCGTCCACCCGCGCGGTCTTCGCTAGCTGCTGAGCCTCCGCCCCCGACGGAAGCTTGTACGCGGCCGCGACGACGCCGTACGCGGCTGCGTCGCGCGCGACGAGACCGGCCAGCGTGTTGCCGAGTGCCGCGGCGCGCACGGCGAGCTCGCGCATCTCGGCATCCACCGCGGCGTACTTCTTCTTGCCCACCGTGAGCCCCGCGACCATTTGCGCCAGAGCGGCGGCGAGCGCACCGGCGTGGGCGGCCACACTCCCGCCTCCAGGCGTCGGCGAGGGCGACGCGACGGAGCCGACGAATTCGCTCAGTGACTCGCCGCCGGTGATGGCGGATCGGACTCGGCGCTCGAGCACCATGTCCGGCGAGAAGTTGCGCAGGCGGATGTGGCGTGCGGCCGCGTCGAACAGCACGCGCTCGGGCACGAGACCGACCAGCTCACTCCAGGTAGGCGTCACCCCTCGCGCCTCAGCCTCCATCTTCACCATGTCGTACGCCTGATGGAGCGGCGTTTTCTCGGTGTCGACGAGGTTCATCGAGACCTGCGCCTGCCCGTCCACCTCGAAGCCGAGTCCCTTCACGTGCTTCAATCCGCCGACGGAGCCGCGAACCGCTCTCGCGACCTCCTTCGCCACGGGCATGTTCGACGCTGGTCCGAGGTAGACGTTGTAGGCCACGAGGAAGGGCCGCGCGCCGATCGCGATCGCGCCGGCGGATTGGTGCACGGCGTTCGGTCCGAAGTCGGGCGTCCGCAGCGGCGTGCGAGCGATGTCGTCGCGAATCCCCTCGAACTCGCCGCGGCGAACGTCGGCGAGGTTCTCACGATCGGGGCGCGTGGCGGCGCGCTCGTAGAGGAAGACCGGGATGCCGAGCTCGCGGCCAACGCGTTCGCCGAGCGTGCGCGCCAGGGCGATGCAGTCCTCCATCGTCGCCCCCTCGAGCGGGATGAATGGGACGACGTCGGCGGCGCCCATCCGCGGGTGCTCGCCCGCGTGGGTGCGGAGGTCGATGCGCTGCTGCGCCTCGGCGATGCCGGCGAACGCTGCATGGGCGACGGTGTCGATCGTCGCCACGAAGGTGATGACGCAGCGGTTGTGGCTCGCGTCGGCGCTGGTGTCGAGAACGTGGGCGCCCGGGACCGTGGCGATCGCGTCACGGATCGCGGCGATCACTTCGGGGCGGCGCCCTTCACTGAAGTTGGGGACGCACTCGATGAGCTTCATGGAAACGCGGTGGTGGGTGGTGGGTGGTGGGTTTCAATAGCTCGGATCGCCGGTGGAGCTCTAGGTTCGCGGCCGTCACCCACCACGCACCGCTCAGCCCTCTCCACCCACAGTGACTTCAGTGCGACCCCTCCGCGATCGTCTTCAGCAGCCACGCGTGCATCGCCGGACTTCCCGCCACGACCGACGTCTCGGCCACCGGGCAGCGCACGCCCTCGAGCGTCGTTGCCACGCCGCCGGCCTCGCGGATGAGCAGGAGGCCGGCGGCGATGTCCCAGGGCGAGAGCCGCAGCTCCCAGAATGCCTCGAAGCGCCCGCACGCCACGTCGGCCAGATCGAGCGCGGCCGCGCCGGCCCGGCGGATCCCGGACGTCGCGCGCAGCACGGCCGGAAGCATCGAGAGGTAGCGCTGGATCTCATCCTCACGGGTGAACGGAATGCCGGTGGCGATCAGCGCGCGCGCTGGATCAGTGACGGTGCTGACACGCATCGGCGCGCCGGCGTGTCGCGCTCCACCCCCGGCCGTGGCGGTGAACAGCGCTCCGGTGGCTGCATTGATGATCGCGCCGGCGACCAGCTCACCATCCACCATGGCGGCGATGGACACCGCGTACCAGGGAACGCCGTGGAGAAAGTTCGTCGTGCCATCCAGCGGGTCGGCGACGAACACGAGGCCGCGCGCCGACTGTACGTCGGGTGAGCCCTCCTCGGCCAGGAGGGTGGCGTCGGCATGGCGGCCGAGGATCACCTCGGCGAGCGCCGACTCGCTGGCGCGATCCACCTCGCTCACGAAGTCGAACCGGCTCTTGGACTCCCAGGTGAGGGTGCCGCGTCGCTCGGCGCCGGCGCGCACCACCTCAGCCGAGCGCGCCGCCGCGGCGACGCACGTGGCGAGCAGCGCGCGCCGCTCGGCATGGTTCGCGGCCGGCAGCTTTCCTTGCGACACGTCGGACGCGCTCATTACGTTCTCGTCATGGCACGCATCTTCAGCGGCATTCAACCCTCCGGGGATCTTCACGTCGGCAACTACCTCGGCGCGGTGAAGAACTGGGTGGCGCTGCAGGGCACCGCGGAGTCGCTCTTCTGCATCGTCGACTATCACGCGATCATCGCGGCATACGAACCCGCTCTGCTGCGCGTGCGCAGACGCGAAATGGCCGTCAGTCTTCTTGCCGCCGGGATCGACCCCGAGCAGGCGATCCTGTTCGTGCAGTCCGACGTACCGCAACATACCGAGCTCGCCTGGATCTTCAACACGGTGACTCCGGTCGGTGAGCTGGAGCGTCAGACGCAGTTCAAGGAGAAGTCGGCGCGCGAGGAGAGCGTGAATGCGGGGTTGCTCAACTACCCCATCCTCCAGGCCGCCGACATTCTGCTGTATCGGGCGGACCGCGTGCCGGTGGGTGAAGACCAGCTCCAGCACCTGGAGCTGTCGCGCGTGATCGTGCGCCGCTGGAACCAGCAGTTCTCTCCCGAGGTGGACTTCTTCCCCGAGCCGCAGCCCCTGCTCACGCCCACGCGGCGGATCATGGGGCTCGACGGCCAGACCAAGATGTCGAAGTCGCTCGGAAACACCATCGGCCTGCTCGAGACCCCTGAGGAGATCTGGGCCAAGCTGCGGCCGGCCGTCACCGACCCGAAGCGCATCCGGCGCACCGACCCGGGGACGCCTGAGGTGTGCAACATCTATCACCTCCACAAGGCGTTCAGCCCCGCGCCCACGGTGGAACACGTGGCGCAGCAGTGCAGCACGGCAGGGTGGGGGTGCATCGACTGCAAG
>JBBQYZ010000056.1:0-9962 GCA_038208205.1 Gemmatimonadales bacterium
TTCCCGACCGCAGTCAGTGGCGTAGAGTGGGAGCGCGTACAACTGCCCGTTACAGTGGCGGGGCCGCGCCGGCTTGATACCGGCTTCCGTGTCCCCGTTCGCGTTGAATTGTCACCGCGAATCTACGCCGACGGCGCGTCTCCGGCAAGCAGGGCGGTGAGCTGCGCCTTCAGTGTCGCACGCTCCGACTGGTAGCGCGCCGCATCCAGTGTCGTGTCACCGGCCTCATGCCGCGCGTCGAGCGCGGCGATCGCGGCGGCGAGCGTTTCGGCCTGCCCGAGCCCGACCGTGAGTTCCGGCGCTCGCTGGATCGGGCGACGCGCACGCAGCGATCGCACCAGCGCACCGAGCATCGCCAGCCCGATCAGCAACGCGACCCCGGTCAGCACCCGCTGGCGAGTGCCCGCCGACGACGTCGGCACATCGATGCGTATCTCCTCGCCTGCCGGCACGTTCTGCCCGAGGAAGCGCTTGAAGGTGCGGCCCTCGGTGGACGCGCTGTCCACCGAACGCAGCGAGACACTGCGGACCTGCGCGCCAGGCTCCTCGGCAAGTACCTCGAGCACGCTGGTGGGATGTTCGAGGATGAGTCGCAGCGGAAAGGATCCTGGCGGAAGCGTGTAGCTGTAGCTCAACTGCTTGATGCCCGGACCGAAGGGCGCAAGCAGCAGCACTCGACCCTTTCGTGCCGCCATCGCCGGCGCGGCGACGTCGCCCTGCCCCGCCACCCAGTTGGCGGCGTCGGGCGGCAGCGGCGCGCTCCAGACCGGGGTCAGCGTGTCGCGTGCCACCACGGTGACCGACGTGTCGTTGGAGAGCTCGAACACCTCCACCACGTCGCGCACGCCGTCGGGCTTGGGTGCGCTCACCACGACGTGATGGCCTTGCACGACGAAGTTCACAGGGCGCGTCGTCGTGTCGAACACCGTGATCTCCGCTTCGTCACCGCGCGTGATCTCACCGCGGAGCGGAGAGGTGAAGTACGCAATGCCACGGTAGACCGCCGCGGCGAAGTACACCGCGTCCTCGCTGCCGAACCGCGAGTACCGGATCGTGTAGCCGCCGCGCGAGTCGGTGAGCGTGGAGTCGAGCGGCGCCGCGCTGTCGGGACCCACCCGGTGGACGGTCACGAACACCCCGGGCACCGGGATCTCCTTCTCGCCGTCGGGACGAACGACACGGCCGGAGATGGACGCCGCCACGGGAGGGGGCGGAGGGAGCGGCTCCTGGGCGCGCGCCGGCGGCGCTCCAAGGAGAAACGCGGCGCCGAGGACGCAGCGCTCGAGGACGGTCCAGAATCTACGGATTGAACTTGCCGAAGTCTTCAGGGCGCAGGTTCTCCAGGTACTCCTTGAGCTGCTCGGCGGACAGCTCCGTGTCGTCGCGGCCGCCGACCTCGAACGTGCTGCCGAAGTCCGGCGTCTCGCTCTCCACACTCTCCTCCTCCGCCTCCTCGAGCGAGGAGTCGCCCGGCTCGACGAGCAGCGCGTCGGCCGCGTAGATCGGTGCCGACAGGCGCAGTGCGACGGCGATGCTGTCCGATGGCCGAGCGTCGATGTGGACGAGCGTCTCGCCGTGCTGAATCTGCAGCTCGGCGAAGTAGGTGCTCTTCTCCACGCGCGTGATCTGCACGCGGCGCAGCTGCGCGCCCATGCCGACGATGAGGCTGCGCACGAGGTCGTGCGTGAGCGGTCGGGCGCGCTTCACGTTGTGCATGTGCATGACGATGGACTCGGCCTCCGGCTGCCCGATCCAGATCGGCAGGAGTCGAGTACCGCCACGCTCCTGGAGCACGACGACGTACGAATTGGTGGTGCTGTCGAGCCCGAGGCGCGAGACGATGACTTCGATCATTGGACCTGTGCTACCCCGCGCGGGCGCCCGAGATTCGGCGCGCCCGCCGGAGAGTCGGGGCTACTCCGCGCGCGTCGCGCGCTTGAGCGCTGCGGCCTTGTCCGTGCGCTCCCAGGTGAAGAGGGTGCGCGCCGTGCGGCCGCTTCCCAGCTTCTCGGGCGTGCGCCCGAAATGTCCGTACGCCGAAGGGGCGCTGTAGATCGGCTTGCGCAAGTCGAGCGCCGCGGTGATGCCCTTGGGCGTGAGGTCGAAATTCTCGCGGACGGCCTCAAGGATGCGGGCCTCGGGTACGGTGTTCGTGCCGAAGGTGTCGACGCGAATGGAGACGGGCTCGGCCACGCCGATCGCGTATGCCACCTGCACCTCGCAGCGCCGCGCGAGGCGGGCCGCCACCACGTTCTTGGCGACCCACCGGGCAGCGTAGCAGGCCGACCGGTCCACCTTCGACGGGTCCTTGCCGCTGAAGGCGCCGCCCCCGTGGCGGCCCATGCCGCCGTAGGTGTCGACGATGATCTTGCGGCCCGTCAGCCCGGCATCGCCCTGCGGGCCGCCGATCACGAACCGGCCGGTGGGATTGATGTGGTATTTGATCTTCTTGTGACGCAGCTCCGCAGGGATCTCGGCTTCGATCACTTCGCTGACGATCGCCTTGCGCAGCTTGGTGTTGTTGATGCTCTCGGCGTGCTGCGTGCTGATGACGACGGTATCGACGGCGACGGGCTCGCCGTCTTCGTAGACGACGGTGACCTGCGCCTTGCCGTCCGGGCGCAGCCACTTGAGGTCTCCCGCCTTGCGGCGGTCGGCGAGCGCCTTCGTGAGGCGATGCGCGAGCACGATCGGCATCGGCATCAGCTCCGTTGTCTCATCGGTGGCGTAGCCGAACATCATCCCCTGATCGCCTGCGCCCCCGGTGTCGACGCCCATGGCGATATCGGACGACTGCCGGTCGATCGTGCTCATGACCGCGCAGGTATGCGCATCGAAGCCGAAGCCGGCGTCGGTGTAGCCGATGCGCCGGATGGTCTCGCGCACGACCTCCGGCAGGTGCACGTACGCGGTGGTCGTGATCTCACCCGCGATGACCGCGAGCCCGGTGGTGACGAGGGTCTCGCAGGCCACGCGCGAGGCCGGGTCTTCGGTGAGGAGCGCGTCCAGAACGGCGTCGGAGATGGCGTCCGCGACCTTGTCGGGATGGCCCTCGGTGACGGATTCGGAGGTGAAGAGACTGCGATCGTGCACGGCGGGTTCCCCACGAGCGTTGGAGAGGAAGAAAGAGGGCCCGGCACCATGCTGCCGAGCCCACGGCCGTCGGGTGACGGCGAGCCGGAAAGAAAGCGGGTCAGCTCTCGCCCGGCAACCCGTCGTGCAGGTAAGGCGCGTCACCGATCACATCGGCCAGCCGCTGGGCCAGCTCGCCGCGCGCCTGCTCCGCCGTCAGCGATCGTAGCGCCGCCGATGCGGCGAGCCGCGCGTGCGCCGCGGTCACGCTCCGCACGAGACGTTTCACGAGAGGAACCGACCGAGGCGCGACGCTCATCTGTCGCACGCCCAACCCCAGCAGCGCGAACGCCATCAACGGCTGCGACGCCATCTCACCGCAGACCGCCACGTCGATATCGCCCAGTTCGGCCACGTCCACCGTTCGCTTGATCAGGCGCAGCACCGCGGGATGCAACGGCGTGAAGCGTGGAGCGAGGTTCACGTTGCCCCGGTCGACCGCGAGCGTGTACTGGACCAGGTCGTTCGTCCCGATGCTGAAGAAGTCCACGTCGTGCGCGAGCGTGTCGCTCGCGATCGCGGCGGCGGGCGTCTCGATCATCACGCCCAGCGGCACGTCGACGCGATACTGCGCGCCGCGCGCCTTCAGCTCCGCCGCTGCTTCGGCGAGGAGGCGTCGTGCCGCGTGGACCTCGTCGAGCGTGATGATGAGCGGCAGCATGATGCGCAGGTCCCCGTGCATCGCGGCCCGGAGGAGCGCGCGCAGCTGCGTACGGAAGAGGTCGGGCTGGTCGAGGCACATCCGGATCGCCCGCCACCCCAGAAACGGGTTCGCTTCGGCGGGAAAGCCGCCGATGGGGAGCTTGTCGCCGCCGATGTCGAAAGTGCGGATCACGACCGGCTGGCCAGGAAACGCCTCGACCACGCGGCGGTAGGCGCGGTACTGCTCGTCCTCGTCGGGCATGTTCGCGCGCCCCACGACGAGGAACTCCGTGCGCATGAGGCCCACGCCCTCCGCCCCGCTCCGCGCCGCGGCCTCTGCTTCTTCCGGAATGTCGACGTTGACCCGGAGGGTGACCCGCACGCCATCGAGCGTGACCGCGTCGAGCGCGCCCAGCTCGGCGAGCGCCGCCTCGGCGATGACCTCCTCCCGCTGGCGCTCCCGGTACGCGACGATCTCCTCGTCCGTCGGGTTGATCGCGAGCATTCCGGTGCCGCCGTCGAGCACCACGCGCTCGCCACCCGTGAGCTCCGTCGTGGCGATGCGCAGTCCCACGACCGCCGGTAGACCGAGCGAGCGAGCCAGGATGGCGACGTGCGACGTGCGCGTGCCGGCGTCGGTCGCGATCGCCGCGATCTTCGTCCGCTCGAGCTGCACGGTGAGGCTCGGCGTGAGGTCGTGCGTCACGAGGATCGCGGTTGCACCGTCCGGGAGGTCGACGGGATCGTGGTCGGGCAGCCCGAGCAGCAGCGAGAGCACGCGGATGTGCACGTCGGTGAGGTCGCCCACGCGTTCCCGCAGCATCGGTGCCGAGTGGCGGGCGAACCGGTTGCGCCACTCGAGCATCACGAGGTCGAACGCCTTCTCCGCGCCAAGATTCTGCCGGACGAGCTCTTCGATGCCGCGCGTCAGGTCGCCATCCTCGAGCATCGACATCTGCACGTCGAAGATCGCGGCTTCCTCGAGCCCGGCGCTCGCCTCCACCCGCTGGCGCAGGAGCCGCAGGCGGTCCTTCGCTCGGGCAATCGCCTCGTGCAACCGGGCGATCTCGCTCGGGATGCTCTCGTCCGGGATGATGCGATGCCGGACGTCGGGCACCTCCCACCGCAGCAGGTGCACGTGTCCCACCACGATGCCCGGCGACGCGGGAATTCCGCGGAGCTGTCGGTCCACTACCGCTCCCCGAACTTGTTGGCGATGAGCTGGGCCAACGCCTCCACCGCAGGCTCGGCATCGCTCCCTTCGGCACGCAGCACGAGCGACGCGCCACACTCCGCGGCGAGCATCATCACGCCCATGATGCTCTTTCCATTCACCTCCATCCCGTCTTTCATGAGAGTGATCTCGCTCTGGAACCTGGCCGACACCTTCACGATCTCGGCCGCGGGCCGGGCGTGGAGCCCGTTCTTGTTGACGATCTGCACGGTACGTTCGACCATCAGCGGGCCACCGAGACGAGTGCGAAGAGAGCGATCAGGATGAGAGCCAGCTTCCATCCTTCGACGCGGCCGTGAAGCCGCGCGAGCAGCAGCGCCCCGAGCGCCGCGGACACGAGAACGATGGCGAGCACCGACGCGCCAGCGCTCATCACGCGCGAGGCGGCGAGCGGCAGGGCGACACCGGCCGCCGCCGCCGCCGCGCGCGCGAGGTGGGCCGGCCCTCGACGCAGCACAGGGTTCGCGAGCGCAGTCGAGACGCCGAGCCCGCGCGTCCACCCAACGTGCAGCCCCCAGGCGCGGAGCGCGAGGTGACCCGCGTTATACAGCAGGAGAAACGTCAGGACGACGACGAGCGGCCGCACGCCAAGGCCGAACACCACGAGCGAGGTGAGCGAACAGAACGGAAGCCATCCCGCCCAGACGAGCTGGTCGCCCACACTGCCGAGCGGTCCGGCGAGGGCAGTGCGAAATCGCTCGATGCGGTCGGCCGGCACGCCGGACAGCTCGGCCCGCGCCAACGCACCGACCGCCACGGAGGCGAGGTACGGGTGGGCGTTGAAGTAGGTGCTCTCGCGAGCAAGGGCCGTCGTGAACGCGTCGCCCTGCACGCCGCCGGGCAGCTGGCGGAGCACCGGCTCCAGGCAGAATCCGATCCCGTTCCCGATCAGCGTCTCGTAGTTCCACGACCCCTGCATCGCGAGGAGCCGCGTGAAGACCGTGGCCCAGACGCGCGGCGGCACATGCGGCGTCTCGCCAGGCAGTGGCGGGGTGCGCGGCGGCGAGGCGGCCGTCGTCATCGGGCGAGCAGCAGCAAGAGTCCCACGCCGAGCCCACCGGCGAAGTACCAGCGCGCGCCACGTGCCGAGTGGAAGATCCTCCAGGACGCGCTCGCCGCCACGGCGAGCGCGAGCGACAGCACCACCGCGCGCGACACGGGATTCCCGAAGCTCCAGACACCGAGCGCCGCGACCGAGACCGGAGCAAGGACCGCGAACGCGACGGCGGTGAGCACCGCGGCGCGCACCGCGTCGCCGGTGAGGCCGGCGAGCTGCAGGCCGATCACCGCGCCACGCGAGCCCGCGTCAAGTGCGCCGCGACGGCGCCGGGCGAGCCAGGCATTCCACTCGCGAAGCTTGACGAGCGTCCAGCCTCCGACCCACGCCGTCAACAGTCCGGCGAGGACACCGAGGGTCAGGGCCCCGGCACGATCCTCTTGCAGCATCGCGGCGACCGCGCCACCTACCACGGCCGCGGAACCCCACTCGGGGTAGCGCGATGCGCCGAACGGCAGAGTCGCGAGGGCAATCAGTTCCAGCATCGCGCCCGCGACGATCCCCGCCGTGGCGTCGCCCATGAAGGCGCCGGCAACGGTGGCCGCGACGATCGGGCGCGAGAACATCGCCTGCGGGAAGCACACGACGTCCAGGCCGAGGACGCCGCCAAGCAGGGCGAGCGGAAGCAGCTCTCTCACGATCCCTCGCGCGACACGAGGACCTCTTCCAACGGGATCGCCCGTGCCGACGGAACATCCTGCGCCGTGACGACAGCGCCGAGCTGCGCCAGCTCGCGTAGCGCCTGCCCTTCATCCGGCGTGAGGAAGACGTAGCGGAGGTGCTGGGTGCGCCCGGCGCGGTGGTGAATGCCGCCGACGGTCACGTCGCGCACCCCGCCGCGCACGACGAGCGCGTGCATCGTCGCGATGTCGCCGGTCAGCAGGATCCCGGGGCGCCCCTCCGTCCGGTAGGCGTCGAGCCGCGCCACCGCGTCGGCGACGGAGTGAAAGCGTACCTCCATCTCCGGCGGCACCGCCATGCGGTAGAGATCCTGCTCCCAGTCGCTCGCCGCGACCTCGTCGTCGACCAGCACGATGAACTTCACGTCGAGCGGCTGGCCCCACCCCACGACCACCTGCCCGTGGATCAGGCGGTCGTCGATGCGGTTGAGCAACAGCGTCACGCCCCGCTCCCGTGCACGCTCACCGCGGCGCGCCCGCGCTCCGCCGCCGCCGTGGCCGCCGCGCCGGCATCGGCGTTCGACGAGAGCACGAAGTCGAGCAGCATCGGCAGGTTGGCCCCCGCCACGAGCGTGCCCGTCCCCAGCTCGCGGATCACCCGGCGCGCCGCCATCGTGCAGCTGCCCGCCTGCAGGTCGGTGAAGATCACGCGCGCGCCGCTCGCGCGGAGCGAGTCGCGCAGGAGGGACTGAATGTCGTCGCCGCAGAGGCCGCGAACCTGGATCGGCAGCAGCAGCGCGCCCTGCCCCGTGATCATCTCGACCGCGGACACCAGCCCAGCGGCGAAGTCGGCGTGCCCCGCCACGAGCGCGCGCGCCGTGATCTCATTCATGGTCTTCGCGCAGGTATCGGTGGATCTCCGACTTGTCGCGCATCTGCTTGATCAGCCGCGCGTTGAACCGCTCAGCGGGGTCGATGCCGCTCCACTTGAGCAGGTGATGCATGGCGATCACCTCGGCGATCACGGTGATGTTCTTGCCCGGATTGAGGGGGATGGTGATGCGCGGGATGGCGATGCCAAGGATGTCGGTCGTCTGCCCGTCGAGCCCCGTCCGCTCGACCGGTGCGTCCTGCCGCCATTCCTCGAGCTGCACCACCACTTCGATGCGCTTCTGCTGCCGCACAGCCCTGATCCCGAAGATCGCGGGGATGTCCACGAGCCCGACGCCGCGAATCTCCATGTAGTGCCGCTGCAGCTCGTGCCCACGTCCGATCAGGATGTCCGTCCCCTTCCGCCGCACCAGCACGAGGTCGTCCGCGACGATGCGGTGACCACGCTCGACGAGGTCGAGCACGCACTCCGATTTGCCGATCCCGCTCTGCCCGATGAACAACAGCCCGACGCCGTAGACGTCGGCGAGCGACCCGTGCAGCGTGGTCTGCGGCGCGAACGCGTCCTCGAGCCAAGGCTTGATCCGGGTGTAGAACTCGTTGGTCTTGAGACGGGAGCGCAGCACGGCCACTCCCGCCCTCGCCGCCTCCTCGCCCACCTCGACGGGGAGATCGAGCCCCTTGGTGACGAAGACGCACGGCACGGGGAAGGCGAAGAACTGCGCGAGATGCCGGCGGCGCGTGTCGGCGTCGAGCGACTGGAGGTACGTCACCTCGGTCTCGCCGAACACCTGCAGCCGGTCGGCCGCGAAGCGCGCCACGAAGCCGGCGAGCGCGAGCCCGGGGCTCGACACGTCGGCGCCGGGCACGATCCGGTCGAGGCCATCGGTGCCGGCCACGCGCTCGAGCTCCAGCAGCTCGTGCAGCTGGTCGAGTAGCGCACCGACGCGGAGGGAGGCGGTCATCGAGTCTGGCGTGAGGTGATCACTCGCTGCAGGTGACGCTCCGTCTCCTCGGCGGCGCGCTCCCACGTGAACGTCTCGGCAAAGCTACGGGCCCGCGCGCCGAGCGTCGCGACGAGCGTCGTGTCGGCGGCGAGGCGGGTCATGGCGGCGGCCATCGCGTCCACGTCGCCGTGAGGCACGAGAAAACCGGTCTCGCCATCGAGCACCGACTCCCGGATGCCGGGTGAGTTGGACGCCACGACGGGCGTGCCGCATGCCGCGGCCTCGAGGTTGGTGATCCCCCATCCTTCCTTCGGCGACGCCAGCACGAGCGCCCACGCACGCCGCAGCAGCGCGAGCTTTTCCGACTCCGAGACCCGCCCAAGAAACCGCACCCGTTCGCCCAGGTCAAGCGATGCGGCGAGCCGCTCGAGCGCGGGCCGGTAGTCGCCCGCGCCGGCGATCTCCAGTGTCGCCGTGGGATGTCGCATCGCCGCGAAGGCGCGCACCGCGTACTGCACCCCCTTGTATCGCTTCAGGCGCCCGAGGTAGGCGAAGGTCGGCGAGGGTGCGCGCACCGTCGCATCGGGCGTGAAGCCCACCGTGTCGATGCCCGGACAGATCACCTCCACCGAATCGCGCGGAATGCCGCGTGCCGCGAGATCATCGGCCGTGCTCGCGCTGATTGCCTGGAACGGCACACCGCGATACAGCCGATCGAGCGGGCGCTCCGCGAGCCACACGGCCGACGCGAGCGGCGCGGCGAGCTCCTGGAAGGCAGTGCCGCCGAAGAGATGTGGTACCAGTGCCACGACCCTTCGTGCACCCCAGCGCGGCGTGCCCAGCGGGATCTTGTTGATGTCCTCGACGAGCACGTCGAACTCCGCGCCATGCATGCGGCGGCGGAAATGCGCGCGCGCGAGAAAGGGAAAGGTGTACCGCGTGCCGACGCGGACGACGTCGATTCCGTCGAGCTGGGCTGAGGGCTCGCAGCCGGGCCAGCCGCCGCAGAGCAGCGTCACCTCGTGGCCACGCCCGACGAGGCGACCGAAGATCTCGTGCAGGTGGATCTCGGCGCCACCGGCCAACGGATTGTCGCGACACTGCCAGTTGACCAGAAGCAGCCGCACTACATGCGCCCCATGCGCCGGGCGAGAGCATCGAGCACGCCGTTGACGAACTTGGCACTTTTCGCGCTGCCATAGCGCTCCGCCAGCGTCACCCCTTCCTGGATGACGACGCGCGGCGGGGTCTCCCCGATCGTCAGCTCGGCGGCCGCCATGCGCAGGACGCAACGCTCCACGGCGCCGATGCGCTCGAACCGCCAGTTGGTGGTGACGTCGGCCAGCTCGAGATCGAGCTCGCGCTGCCGGCGTGCGACGAGGCGCACGATCGGACCGGCGACCTGCCGCTCTTCGGGCGAGATCGAGAGGTCATCCCAC
>JBBQYZ010000057.1:0-9946 GCA_038208205.1 Gemmatimonadales bacterium
GCTACCGTCCCTGGTCCGTGACGAAGATGTTCTGGGACGCGTCGCCCGAGGACAAGCACATCTTCGTCGCGAACCCGGCCGAGGGGTCGAAGCACAACCGTGGTGCGGCGGTGGACCTCACACTCTACGACCTCGCCACGGGTGCAGCGGTCGAGATGGTGAGCACGTACGACGAGACGTCGCCGCGCGCCTATCCGAACTACCCGGGCGGAACCTCGCGGCAGCGCTGGCATCGCGAGCTGCTGCGTCGCGCCATGGAGGCGGAGCGATTCACGGTGTTCGAGGCGGAGTGGTGGCACTTCGACTATGCGGACTGGCGGCGGTACCCGATCGGGAATACGGAGTTCGAACGGCTCGGCAGGTAAATATGTGGGTGGCCGGGTTCCGGGGTCGGGCTGACGGGATCCACGTCAGGAGTTTCCCGTTCGGCGTTGATCGTTCGGCGTCGGTCACCCGCAACGAATGACGGGTGAACGGGCAACGCTACACGTGGATTCCGTCGGCCCGCGGCCGAAGGTCGCATGCCTCGTCGCGCCTCGACAGACCGCAGACCTGTCTGACGGGATCCACGTCAGGAGTTTCCCGTTCGGCGTTGATCGTTCGGCGTCGCTCACTCGCAACGAATCACGGGTGAACGGGAAACGCTACACGTGGATTCCGGCAGCCCGTGGCCGAAGGTCGCATGCCTCGTCGCGCCTCGACGGACCACGAACTTGTCTGACGGGATCCACGTCAGGAGTTTCCCGTTCGGCGTTGATCGTTCGGCGTTCTCTAACGCGCGACGAGGGACTTACCTCCGAACACGCGTGAACGTGATTCCGTACGCTCGCAGCGCGCTCGTCGACCCGGCGCCATCGGGAACGAATGTCAGGGTGACCGCATCATCATCGCGATCCGGCCGGCTGCGGAAGACGTCCAGTGGTCCAAAGTTCTGGAGATACGAGATGCCGAAGCCGGTGAATCACCTCGGTGTGGACGCGCCCCGCCATGCATGCCCACGCACGATCCGTCCGGGCTTCGCGCCGGTATGCGTGCCGTCGCGAACCACTTCGACGCCGTTCACGAACACATGGCGCACGCCGCTCGAGAGCTGATGCGGCTTCTCGTACGTACTGCGCTCCCCGATCGACTCGGCATCGAACACCACCACGTCGGCGTACATGCCCGGCCGCAGCAGCCCGCGATCGCCGATCAGCAGCCGCTCGGCCACCGCGCCGGTCATCTTCCGTACCGCGTCCTCGAGCGGGATGACGTGCTCGTCGCGCACGTACTTGCCGAGGATGCGCGTGTAGGTGCCGTAGGCGCGCGGGTGCGTCATGCCGCGTGCGCTGTCGGGATCCTGCCCGCTCGCGTCGGTGCCGATCTTCATCCATGGCTGTCGCAGCGCGAGCTTGACGTTGTCCTCGTTCATCAGGAAGAAGATCGTCCCGATGCCGCCCGGCTCGGTCAGCACGAGATCCATCAGCGCCTCGAGCCAGTCCTTGCCGGTGCCGGCGGCCACGTCGGACAGCCGCTTGCCCGACCAGCGCTGGTTCTGCGGCGCGCGAAGAGTGGTGAGCAGCACGCCCTGCGGCGTGCCCTGCTCGCAGAGGCTCTCCCAGTAGCTCGTCGGGTGCGCGAACTCTTCACGGATCTCCGCCCGCACCTTCGGATCGGCGAGCCGCTGCTTGAGCTGCCCGTCAGCATCGAACCGAGGTGGGAAGCAGGCGGCGAGCCCCGTTCCTCCAGCCGTGTACGGATACATGTTGGCCTGCACGTCCTGTCCCGCGGCGCGCGCCGAGTCGATCTTGGCGATCATCGCCGGCATCCTGGGCCAGTTGGCCGTGCCCGCGGCCTTCAGGTGGTAGATCTCCACCGGGACGCCACCCTCGCGCCCGATGCGAAGTGCCTCGTCCATTCCCTCGAGGACCTTGTCCGCCTCCGAGCGCATGTGGGTGATGTACAGGCCGCCGTACGGCGCCATCGCCTTCACGATCTCGATCAGCTCCTCGGTGCTGGCGTAGTTGCCCGGGGGGTAGATCAGCGCCGTGCCGAGCCCGAACGCGCCGTCCTCCATCGCGCGGCGCAGCGCGCCGCGCATCGAGTCCAGCGCCGCGCCAGACGCCGCGCCCATCCTGAGCCCCATGCCGTACTCGCGCAGCGTGCTGGCGCCGACGAACGAGCCGACGTTCGGCGACACCCCGTTCGCCTCCATCGCGCGCAGCCAGGCGTCGAATCCGCGCGGACCGAGGAAGCGGCGGGCCGCGGCGTTCGCGGGACGGTCGCCCGCGCGACCGCCGATCGTGAGCTCGCTGATTGGCGCGGCCGTATACGCCTCGCCCATGATCTCCGTGGTGACGCCTTGCGTGAGCTTGCTCACGCTGCGCCCGTCGCCGCTCAGGAAGCCGCCGCCGCCGCTCTGAATGTCGATGAAGCCCGGCGCGACGACCATTCCCGCCGCGTCGATGCGCCGCGCTGCCGGCCCGCCCTCGAATGCGCCGCGCCGCCCGATCGCCGCGATGCGATCGCCGCGAATGGCGATGTCACCGTAGAACCAGGGATTGCCGGTGCCGTCCACGATGCGGCCGTTCGTGATCACGACGTCGTAGCCGTTTGACGTCGCGGATGCGCTCCCTCTTGCCGCCGCGGGCAGCCCACCAGTGCCCGCGCACGCCGTGCCGGCGACGACGACGCCGGCGCCGAGGAGGGCGCGCAGTCGGCGCGACAGGCGCGCGCTCATGTCGCCACCAGGGTGCGCGGCGCGACGATCTCCTCCGTGCGTACGGTGAGCGAATCCAGAAACTCGCGGTCGATGGTCACGCCGAGGCCGGGTCTGTCGAGGGGTACGTGCACCATGCCTTCGTCGTCCATCGTCCACTCCGGGGTGATGACGTCGCGTTGCCAGTAGCGCGCGCTCGGGCTCAGGTCACCGGGCAGCGAGAAGTTCGGCAGCGAGGCGAGCGCCACGTTGTAGGCGCGCCCGATTCCGCTCTCGAGCATCCCCCCGCACCACACCGGGATACCCGCGCCCGCGCATAGGTCGTGAATCGCCTTCGACGCGGTGAAGCCGGCGACCCGGCCCGGCTTGATGTTCACGATCCGTCCGCTCCGCAGCTCAATCATGTCCTGCGCGCGGTCGAGGCTCGTGATGGATTCATCGAGACAGAGCGGAGTGTGCATCAGCCGCTGCAGCGCGGCGTGCCGCACGAGATCGTCGTCGCCGAGCGGCTGCTCGAGCATGATCAGCCCGAGGGCGTCGAGCTGCCGCAGATGCTCGCTGTCGGCGAGCGTGTACGCCGAGTTGGCGTCCGCCATCAGGCCGATGCCCGGACCGAGCGACTCGCGGACTGCTCGCACGTAGTCCACGTCCTGACCCGGCCGGATCTTCACCTTGATCTTGCGGTAGCCGGCGGCCACGGCCGCCTGCGCGCGCGAGACGAGCGCCGCTGGCTCGCTCTGGATGCCGAGCGAGATGCCGGTGGGGACTCGGGCGCGGGTACCGCCAAGGAGCGAGGAGAGCGACACCTGCGCCACTTCAGCCGCCAGCCCCCAACAGCCCATCTCGAGCGCGGCCTTGGCCATGTTGTGCCCGCGGATGTTCTCGTCGAGCAGGTCGTTGATCACCTCCGGGCCGTCGAACACGCAGCCGAGCACGCGCGGCGCGAGCCACTCGCGGATCGCGAGCCACGCAGTGTCGATCGTCTCGGCGCTGTAGATGGGAAGGTGGAACGCCACGCACTCCGACATCACGCTGGCCCCGTCACGATCGGTGAGCTCCAGGAGCGCGATGCGGCGCTCCTGCATCAGGCCCGACGAGATGCGGAATGGCTCCTTGAGGGCGAGGTGGATCTCGCGCAGCGTGATGCGGTCGATGCAGAACATGGATCAGCTCAGCGCGCCTCGTTGACGGGCGACGAACATGCGTCTTCGCACGGTATACCACAATGGTCGACAGGAGAGCTGGCGCTCGTGTCGTGCCCGAATCGACGTGCAGCGTTCGCAGTGCATAGTCTGGCGTCTCACGGTGTCACGGTGTCACGGTGTCACGGTGTCACGGTGTCACGGTGTCACGCCGTTGAACGCCGAACGGGCCGCGCCAAACGGGAAAACGCTCCACGTGGATTCCCTCTGTACGGCGCGACCCGCGCACCGCCTGCGAATCTCGCTCTTCCGGAACGCGAGCCCGCGAGCGTGGAGTCGTCCGCGCTTGCGTCACCCGGAGGACGCTCCCATCCTTGGCGGAGCCCGATCACCACCCATCGCGCACACCATGCTCAGAACTCTCCGTTCGCTTCTCTCTCGTGGCGCTCACCCCGCTCGACCGGCGCGCCTTTTCGCGCCTGTCGGATGTCTCGCTGGTGCAATCGCCATCGCGATCCTCGGCGCCGGGATCGTCCCGCGACGCCTCGCCGCGCAGGCATCACGCGTCGACGAGCGTATCGTCGACAGCATCGTCACGGTGGCAATGCGGCAGCAGCGGCTCGTCGGCGTCTCCGTGGCGGTCGTACGCGGAGGACGCATCGAGCTCGCGAAAGGGTACGGGTCGGCGTCGCTCCAGCCTCGCGTGCCCGTGGACACGGGGACCCGCTTCTCCATTGGCTCGGTGACGAAGGAGTTCGTGGCCGCTCTCGCGCTCCTGCTCCAGGAGGAGGGCCGGTTGTCGGTGCACGACACCCTCTCCAGGTGGTATCCGAAGCTCACGCGTGCCCGCGAGATCACGTTGCTCGATCTCATTCATCATGTCAGCGGCTATCGCGACTATTACCCCCTCGACTACGTGACCCGCGACATGGCCGCGCCGACGACGGCCGATCGCGTCATGTCCAGGTACGCCACGATGCCGCTGGACTTCGACCCGGGCACGCGATGGTCGTACAGCAACACCGGCTACACCATTCTGGGGCGCGTGCTGGAGCGTGCCGGCGGCAAGCCACTCGGCACGCTGCTCGAGGAGCGAATCTTCCGTCCGCTCGGCATGCTGCAGACCATGTACGAGCCCACCCGACCGGAGCGCCGCGCCAATGGCTACGTCTCGTGGGCGCTCGGCGAGATGGAGCCCGCGCTGCTCGAAGGCGCGGGATGGATCGGCGCGCCAGGGGGGATCTGGTCCACGGCGGCCGATGTGGCGCGGTGGGACCTCGCGCTGATGCGGCCGGGCTTCCTCACGGCGGCGTCGCGCGAGGTGCTGTTCGGCGAGCGCACGCTTCGCGATGGTGTTCCCACCGGGTACGCCGGCGGATTGAGTGTGGCGCAGGCCGGTGGGCGCACCGTCTATTCGCACGGGGGGGCGACGTCGGGCTTCTCGGCCACCAACGTCTTCGTGCCGGCCGACACGGCCGCCGTGGTCATCCTCTCGAACACCGATCAGAACCTCAGCGCCAATCCGCTCGTGCGGCTCGTGTCGCCGCCACGCGCGAGTGCCGCGGCGCCCCTCCGGCGCACGCAGACTGCCATGACACCGCCGATCCCGCGCGGCAGCGGTGCGGTG
Organism: Gemmatimonadales bacterium; assembly: GCA_038208205.1. Classification (GTDB taxonomy): domain Bacteria; phylum Gemmatimonadota; class Gemmatimonadetes; order Gemmatimonadales; family Gemmatimonadaceae; genus AG11. The sequence goes on from JBBQYZ010000057.1 coordinate 5,468, forward strand.
GCGATGGCCGCGAGCTTCTTCAACGACCTCCAGCGGGGCCGAGTGGACCGGCGCACGCTGTCGGACGATTACGCGGCCTTCCTCACACCGGATCGCGTGCGGCAGGCATCGCGCACCCTCGCACCGCTCGGTGAAGTGACGGGAGCCGAACTGCAGGGCGTGTCGGAGCGGGGGGGCATGCAGGTCGCGCGGGTTCGGCTCACCGTGGGAGCACGAACCGTGAACGCGCTGATGTACCGGCGGCCGGACGGGATCATGGAGCAGTACCTGCTCTGGTGAGTGGTGCCGATTCCTTCGAGGGAGAGCGAATCCACGTGGAGCGTTGCCCGTTGTTCGTGATTCGTAACGCGTGAACGCGACACGAGCAACGCCAAACGGGAAACCCCGAACGTGGATCCCGCCAGCCCGTTCTCGGATTTCTCCTGCCACCGTTCACCGAGCGGTACCCCGATCCGCAGCCCCTCCTCCACGCAGTACCTGTCCGGGCCTCGCGCCCGTGTGCCGGCCGTGGTCGATCACCACGACGCCGTTCACCAGCACCCAGTCGATGCCCGTCGGTGATCGTGTCGGCTGATCGTAGGTCGCATTGTCATCGAGCGTGGCAAGGTCGAAGATCGTCACGTCGGCCCAGTTGCCCTCCTTGATGCTGCCGCGGTTCGCGAGCCGCATCCGCGTCGCGGGCCACGACGTCATCTTTCGCACCGCCTCCTCGAGGCTGAGCACGTGACGCTGCCTGACGTATTTGGCGATCACGCGCACGTGGTTTCCGTAGCTGCGCGGGTGCGGAAGGCCCAGCACGTCTTCGGTGCCGGCGGCCAGCGCGGCCCCGGCGTCGCTCCCGATGCTCGTCCACGGAAAGCGCAGCGCCGTCTCGATGTCGGGCTCGCCCATCATGTGATAGATGGCCATCACGCGTCCGCTTCCCGCCGCCACGAGATCCCACGCCGCGTCCGCGGGCGCCTTGCCGGTCTCGCGCGCGATCTCGGCGAGCGACTTGCCGACGAACTTCGCATTGTCCGTGTTGCGCGCGTTCGCCAGCACCACGCCCTCCCAGCCACCGGCCGCCTCGATGATGTTCCACCAACCCGGTGAGCCCGTCTCGATCTCGCGCTTGAGCCGCGCGCGGATGGCCGGATCGGCGAGACGACGCTTCAGCGAATCGGTGCCGCCTTCGTGTGCCCAGCTGGGGATCGTGGCCTCGAGCCCGGTGCCGCCCGCGGTGTAGACGTACATGTCGGCGGCCACGTCCACGCCCCGCGCGCGCGCCGCCTCGATGGTGTCCCGCACGATCGCCATGAGCGAGCCCCACCCCGGGCGATACGCGACCTTGAGATGGAAGATCTCCACGGGCACTCCCGCACGCTCCCCCACCTCGATGGCCTCGCGCACCGCGGTCACCACGTCCTTGCCTTCACCGCGAATGTGGCTCGCGTAGAAGCCTCCGTGCGGCGCCACCGCCCGGGCAACCTCGACCAGCTCGCTCGTCGTCGCGAAGCTGCTCGGCGGATAGATGAGCGCCGTCGTCATCCCCATCGCTCCGGCGCGCATGGCGGTATCCATGATCGCGCGCATGCGCTCGAGCTCCGCCGCTGTGGGCGCGCGCGCCGACATGCCGAGCACCGGAACCCGCGTCTGCGTCTCGCTGAAGTAGCTGCCGAAGTTGATACTGATCCCCTGCTGCTCCAGGCCGCGGAAGTACGCCTGGATCTGCGATGCGGGCACGGGCGTCCCTCCCTCTCCCCCGATCGCCGTGGTCACGCCCATCCTGAGCTTGTTCTCGGCGAGTGGATTGCGCGGCAGCACACTTCCCGACTGGTCCATCATGTCGATCCACCCGGGCGACACATAGCGATCGCGCGCGTCGATCTCGGTGCGGCCGGGCCCGACCACGCCGATCCTGGCGAACCGGCCGTCGCGAATCCCTACGTCGGCGCGAATCCAGGGGTTGCCCGCGCCGTCGAGCACACGGCCGTTGCGGATGACGACGTCGTATCCCGAGTCGGCGAGCGATCGCGCCATCGGCGTCGCGGCGCTGACTACCGACGACAGCACGGGCGCGGGCTGGCCCGACGGTACGCTCGCGCAGCCTCCCAGGCCGAGGGTGGCCAACAGCAACACGCCGGCGCGCGCGCCTCGCGACACGCTTCCTCGCCGCCACACGAGATACGCCGGCACACCCGCCAGGACCACCGCGAGCCCCACGAGCGCCCGACCCGGCTGCGTGAACAGCGTATTGAGCACGATCGCCGCCGACGCGGCAACGAACAACGCCGGAGTGACGGGATAGCCAGGCACGCGGAAAGGGCGGGGCATGTCCGGTGCTCGACGCCGGTACGCGAAGATGCTCATCGCCCCGAGCCCGTAGAAGATCCAGCCGGAGAACACCACATAGGTGAGCAGCTGCTCGAAGGTGCCGGTGGCCGCGAGGATGGCGGACCACGCCGAGCCGGCGATGATCGCGAACGCCGGCGTGCGGAACCGCGGATGCACCTCGGCCAGCCTCCGGAAGAAGACGCCATCGCGAGCCATCGCGAAGTAGAGGCGTGGCGACGTGAGTGTGAGTCCGTTGGCCGCGCTGAACATCGACACCAGGATCACCGCGGCGATCAGCTGGCCGGCGGCGCGCCCGTACAGCGCCGACACCGAATCGGCCGCAACGCGCTGACTCGTCTGAACCGCGGCCGGACCGAGCGCGGCGACGTACGCGAAGTTCGCCAGGAGGTAGATGCCGATGAGCACGGCGGTGCCGGCGATGATCGCACGCGGAAAGGTGCGCTGCGGGTCGCGCGCCTCGCCCGCCGAGAAGGTGACGTACTGCCATCCCTCGTACGCCCACAGCACGCCGATCATCGCGAGTCCCACTCCGGGGAGGATCCCCGGGGAGAACGACTCGGGCCACACGCGTACGCCCTGCGACAGCCCATTGCCGCGAAGGAGCAGCGCTGCGCTCATGATGAGGATGGCCGCGGTCTTGATGCCGGTGCTCCAGTTCTGCACGCTCGACCCTTGCCTGGTGCCGCGCACGTTCACGGCGGCGATCACGACGATCACCAGGACGGCGACCACCTTCGCCATGACGGGTGTGACCGTCATGAACTGCCCGAGATACCCCGTGAACGCCACGGCCAGCGTGGCGACCGACCCGCTGCTGATGACGAAGAAGGTCGTCCACCCGTACAGGAAGGCGGGTAGCGGGCCGAAGGAATCGCGGATGTACACGTACAATCCCCCCGCGTCGGGGTTTGCGGCCCCGAGCTCGCCGTAGGTGAGCGCGCCGAGCAGCGACAGGATGCCGGCGACCAGCCACACCAGCATTGCCGTTCCAACGGCGCCGCCGGATTGCGCGAGCACAGTGGCGGGAACGATGAAGATGCCCGAACCGATCACGGTGCCGATCACGATGAGGACGAGATCGGTGAAGCCAAGGGTGCGGTCGAGAGTCGCGGGTGCCTGGTTCATGGTCACCTGTACGGAAGGGGGAGACGGAACGGGGATTCCACGTGTCGGGTGTCCCGCGTGGTGTTCAAGGTGAAGGGTTTTGCATCGAGCAGATCGACGGGCTCCCAGAGAGGACACGAGGGGAGCCGCGTTCGCCGTGCCCCGTGTGGCGTTGTGCGGTCGGCGTTCACTGCGGGGAAAGGGGATCGGGTGGGCGATTCCGGTGGCAGGGCCGGAGGGCGAAACCGACAGTATGACGGATGCAGGACCATCGAAAGCTCCGCGTATGGCAACAGGCCCATGAGCTCGCGATCGCGATTCGGCGCGCGAGCCGGGAGCTGCCACGCCGTGGGTTCAGTTCGATGCAATCGCAGATCACTCGCGCGGCCGAATCCACGGTGTTCAACATTGCCGAAGGGTGTGGAACCACGAGCCAGCGGGAGTTCGCCCGCTTCCTCGACATCAGCATCAAATCGACCGTCGAGCTCGAGGCTCAGCTCGAGCTCGCGAAGGATTACGGCGCGTTGAGCTCCGCGACGTGGATGGCACTCTCTCCTCGCGTGATCGACGTCCGCCGCATGCTGTGCGGATTGCGAGCCAAGGTACTCTCCGCTGCCACGCAACCGCCGCGGATCCCTCACGACTCGGTCACGGATCGCGTCCGCAACCCAAAGCGAAGACCGCAGAGCGACTGAGCCGGAAAGGAGAACACGAAAACGCGAAACAAAAACGCGAAACAAAAACGCGAAACGAAGAACGCCGAACAAAAACGCGAAACGAAGAACGCCGAACGAAAACGCGAAACGAAGAACGCCGAACGGGAAACGCTACACGTGGATTCCCCACCCCCCACGAAGCACCATCCACTCCACCCAACAGAAAACAGAAAACAGAAAACAGAAAACAGAAAACGGAAAACGGAAAACAGAAAACGGAAAACGGAAAACAGAAAACGGAAACCACAAATCGCGTAACACCGCCCCTCCCCCCCCTTCACTTCGTAGCGTCTCTCTCCCCCCTCCCCAACTCCCCCGACGCCAC
>JBBQYZ010000058.1:0-9922 GCA_038208205.1 Gemmatimonadales bacterium
GGCGATGCGCCGGCGATGCGCCGGCGATGCGCTGGCGATGCGCCGGCGATGCGCCGGCGATGCGCCGGCGATGCGCCGGCGATGCGCGCGCAACCCCCCGCTACGCGTGCAGGTCGTCGATGAAGGTCAGCGTACGGTGGCGCAGCACGACCGTCTTCAGCGCGGCATACACGCTCGGGTCGAGCAGGATGCCGACCTGGCCGTCGAGGTACGCGAGGGTCTGCTGCTGGTCCATCGCGTCGCGAAAGGCCCGGCGCGACGTGAGCGCGTCGAAGGCGTCGCACGCGGCGAGGATGCGCCCCCCGATCGAGATCTCGTCGGCGTGCATGCCGCGCGGATACCCGGTGCCGTCGAAGTGCTCGTGGTGGTCGTGCACGAACTGGAGGGCGATGGGGATGTGCTTGAGGGGGGCGAGGATCTCCATCCCGATCTCGACGTGCTGCTTGACGTGCTCGAACTCGGCATCGGTGAGCTTGCCCGGCTTGTTCAGCACGTCCTCGCGGATGCCGATCTTGCCAACGTCGTGCAGGCGGCCGGCGAGCCTGACGTTCTCCACCATGTCGGCGTCGAGCCCGAGCTCCTCGGCGATCGACGCGGCCTGCTCGGCCACCCGGCGCGAGTGCCCCTTCAGGTACACGTCCTTCGCTTCCATCGCGTTGATCAGCGTCTCGGCGACGCCGATCGTGAGCGCATGCAGGGCGGCCTTCTCCTTCTCGAGCTCCGACGTCCGCAGCGCGACTTCCTCGCGGATGTGCTCCTCCACGCGACGGCGCTCCATCTCGAGGTGCCGACGATGCGCCGCGCGCTCCACGGCGCGCTGCAGCTCCGCGAGCTCGATCGGCTTGACGAGGTAGTCCATCGCGCCGTGGGACAGCGCGTCGGTCGCCGTGGCGGCGTCGTTGACCGCGGTGAGCATCAGGATCGCGAGGTTCCCGTCGTGACGCAGCGCGCTCGGAACGACCTCGAGCCCCGTCATCTCCGGCATTCGCACGTCGCAGATCATCACGACGAAGCGCTGGCGCTCGAGGAGGGCGAGCGCGGCCGCCCCCGAGTCCGCGACCTCCACCTCGTAGCCCTTGCCGCGCAGGAAGCGGGCGATGGCCGTGCGGATGGACTCTTCGTCGTCGACGACCAGGACGCGTGGGTGCGTCGGCGCGGCGCCGCGACGCGCGGCGGCGGGCGTGGACACGGGATGCGACGGAGTGGCGGGCAGGACGAGTGTGTCGGTCATGCAGAGGGGACGAGGGGCGGCACGAGAAAGTATCGGCCGCCCCCGCCCAATCCTTAGCGGCCGGCATTCCGGGCCCGCGAGCGTGCTTCCTACCGTGTCGCGCTTCGTGCCGTCGCGAGCGCGGCATCGATGTCGTTCTTGTGGAGCAGGTACTCGGGGAGCCCGCTCGAGCGCTCCCGCGGCGCCACGGAGAGGAGGCGCTGGTCGAACTGCCGGGCATGCGGCTCGTTGCCCACCAGACGCGCCGCGCGGGCGGCCAGGGCGAGCCCCAGCAGATGCGTCGGTCGGCTGGCGAGGATCGTGTCGGCCTGGGCGCGGGCGAGCGCCGTGTCTCCAGCGACCTCGCCGATCCGGCCCAGGTCGTAGCGCTGGTCGAGGTTGAGGGGGGCGATCATCTCGTAGGCGGCAGTCGCCATCGGCAGAAAGGCCCGCACGTTCTCCGATCGTCCCGCCTCGTGCTCGGTCATGATGCGGTCGTACAACCGCTCGGCGCGCTGAGCCGGCGTGAGCTGGCTGATGTCGGGCGCACGCGGCATCTGGCCGGCCGGCGCGGCGCCCAGGGCCGTGCCGACGGCGGCGCCCGGCGCGGTGATCACCGTGGAGCCCTGGCCATTCGCGCCCTCGAGCACGTCGGTCGTGCCGCTCGGGCGCGCCCCGAACCGCTGGCCGACGACGAGCGCGATCAGGGACACCAGTGCGAGCGCCGCGACCGCCCACGGCAGCACGCCGGCGAATCCGCGGGCGGGCGCGGCACTGGTCGAGCCGGCGGGGGTCCCGCACCGGTGACAGTAGCGCGCCCCGACGGTCATCGGCGCCGCGCAGGAGGCACAGGCCGCGCCGGCGAGCGCGGTGCCGCAGGTGGAGCAGAATTTCCCCGATGCGGCCGCGCCGCAGGTGGGGCAGAGGGCGGGAGTGGAGTCGGACGAGGTCATGCGGGGAAACTATGTGGGTGAATGTTGAGAAGTGGGAGCTGGGGGGTGACAGCACGTGACGTCACCTCCCACCTCCCACTTTCACCACCGTCCTCCATCACCCCTGGTGGTTCCCGCCCGGCTGCGAGATCTGCTCCACCGTGCGCGCCACCTCCTTCTCCGTCGCCGAGCGTGCCAGGTCGGCCTGCGACAGGACGCCCACGAGCGAGCCGCGCTCGTCGACGACCGGGATGCGGCGCACCTGCTCGCGCCCCATCAACGCCATCACGTCGCTCACGCTGTCGTCCGGTCCGCAGGTGCGCACTCCGCCCGACATCACGTCGCGAACCGGCGCGTCGCTCGTGCGCCCGTCGGCGACGAGGCGAACAGCGATGTCGCGGTCGGTGAGCACCCCGACGAGCCGGGCCCGCGTCTCCGCACCGCCCACCTGCTCGACGACCGGGACGATGCCGACGTCTTCTTCCTTCATCAGGCGCGCGGCGTCCGACACCGCGGTGTCGGGGGTGACGGTCCGCGGGCTGCGCGACATGATCTCGGACACTTTCATCGTCATCCTCGTTGCTGGGGTGCGCCCGGCGCCGTCCGGCGTGGGAGTCGGCAGGTCGGCAAGCGACGTGCCCGCCACCGACGCCCGTGGGCGTGAATTGACAGTCCCACCGCTCGCGGCGACCATTCGCCCGTGACCCGCACCCGTGCCCTCCCCCCCGACCTCAAGCAGGCGTCCGCCACGGACGTGCTCGAGCTCGCCCGCACGCTCAACGTCCGCTTCCTTCGCCTGCAGTTCACCGACATCCTCGGCGTGAACAAGAACGTCGAGATTCCGGCGTCGCAGTTCGAGAAGGCGCTCGCCGGCGACATCATGTTCGACGGCTCGAGCATCGAAGGCTTCGTGCGGATCGAGGAGAGCGACATGCTGCTCGCCCCCGACCTCGGCACCTTCCGCGTCTTTCCCTGGGGCGATCCGGAGCATCGGGTCGGCCGGCTCATCTGCGACGTGAACCGCGCCGACGGGTCGCCCTTTCTCGGCGACCCGCGCGGCGCGCTCAAGCGCGTGATCGCCGACGCGGCGGCGATGGGCTACGTGATGAACGCGGGGATGGAAGCCGAGTTCTTCATGTTCAAGCGCGGGCCGAACGGGGAGACGACGACGCAGACGCACGACGTCGGCGCCTACTTCGACCTCGCGCCGGTGGACCTCGGCGAGGAGGCGCGGCGTGCGGTGGTGGACGACCTCGAGCAGATGGGGTTCGAGGTGGAGGCGGCGCACCACGAGGTGGCGCACGGGCAGCACGAGATCGACTTCCGCTACGCCGACGCCCTCACCACGGCGGACAACATCGCGACCTTTCGCTTCGTGGTGAAGGTCGTGGCGCAGCGGTTCGGGCTCGCGGCGTCGTTCATGCCCAAACCGATCTTCGGGCAGAACGGCACCGGGATGCACACGCACCAGTCGCTGTTCACGGGGGGGACGAACGCCTTCTGGGACGCGACGGCGGAGTGGGAGCTGAGCGCGACGGCGCTGCAGTACATCGGCGGGCTGCTCAAGCACGCGCGGGGCTGCTGCGCGATCACCAACCCGCTCGTGAACTCGTACAAGCGGCTCGTGCCGGGCTACGAGGCGCCGGTGAACGTCGCGTGGAGCATGCGCAACCGCTCGCCGATGCTGCGCATCCCGGAGCGGCGCGGGTCCGGCACGCGCGTGGAGCACCGCGTCCCCGACCCGGCGGCGAACCCGTACCTCGCGCTCACCGTGATGCTCGCCGCCGGCCTCGACGGCATTCGCACCAAGGCCGACCACCGCGAGCCGGTGAACGAGAACATCTGGGAGATGAGCCACCGCGAGAAGCGGCGGCTCCGGATCGACGACCTGCCGCACGACCTCAATGAAGCGTGCGACGAGCTGGAGAAGAACGACGTGATCACCGCGGCGCTCGGACCGCACATCGCCACGCACTTTCTGGCGGCCAAGCGGCAGGAGTGGCGCGACTACATCTCCCAGGTCACGCAGTGGGAGCTGGACAACTATCTGGCGAAATATTAATTGCGCTGTACAACAAGGACTGGCGGGTAGCCCAGTTTAGAGGTCCATTCTTAAGTTGACAGTCCCCGATGCGGCCTGGGTCCCCGAAGTGGGTCCGGGTCGGAGCGTCGGTTTTTCAGCGTAGGGACCGAGGCAGGTAGTCCCCGCTTGCTCGAAATTGAGCTGGGGTGTGCATCCCCAAACTGGTATGGGGCCGCAAGTTGTTGTAGTCCGCGCGCCATGTCGAGAGCTCCGTCTGGGCCTCGAGGAGCGAGGCACACCAATGACGCGTGAGACACTCACGTCTGAGCGAGCCGTTGAAGGCTTCACAGACCGAGTTATCGACGGGTTTGCCGGGTCGACTGAAGTCGAGCTGCACGCGATTCCAGTACGCCCAGTGGTCGAGCGCGGTCGACGTGAACTCCGTCCCGTTGTCGCATTGGATGATCGGTGGGAATCTCCCGGTGCGCTCACCCGCATCGCTTCATAGGCGCGCCACGTCCGCGCCGCTGAACGACTTCGCCACCTCGAGGGCGACGCATTCACGCGAGCATACGTCGACGAGCGTGAAGACGCGCATGTGCTGGCCCGTCGCCAGCACGTCGTGCATGAAGTCCATCGCCCACCGCTCATGCACGGCACCGACCACCACGCGCGGGAGCCGCATGGTCGATGGCGCGGTGAATTACCAGCCCCCGGCAGGCGCGACGCTCGCTGACCGGGAAGGCGCCCTGCGCCCCGCTCACGGCCGCGCGCCGCTGAGCAGGGCTCACCATTTTTTCCGAGGGCATCCCGCAGCATGGCCTTGTCGAGGGTGAGATCCGCGACCACGCCCTTCAACCGCCGATTCTCGTCCCGCAGCTGCTTGAGCTCTCGAAGTTCGCTGACATCGAGCCCCGTGTACTGCTTCTTCCAGCGGTAAAAGGTCGTCTCCGTCACCCCAAGCTTCCGGCAGATGTCGACGATCGTCGTTCCACTCTCCGCTTGCCGCAGCGCCTGCAGAATTTGCTCCGGCGTGAACTTGCTCTTCCGCATCCTGGCCTCCTCTCGTCCCCGAGAGTCTGGCCCCGAGCCGCTACACTGTCAAAACGGGACCCCGCCCGGACTCAGATCCAGGGACCCAGGCCCCCCACCCGACTGTCAGCTTAAGATCGGACCTAAACAGGGGCTACCCGCCAGCCTGCCGCTATTCTGCGCAAATAGACCAGTCGGATGTCATCGGGGGAGACTACGCCGACTGGCGTAGTCTCCCCGCATCTTCTTCCCGCAGAGTTCTGCGTCTGCCGCGCATACGCCGGCTCTCTGGCACTCGGCGCCAGATGGATGAGCGACCCGGTGGCCTGAGCCCCAGAGAGTCAGGTGCCGTCGAGCGGCGGCGGTGGAGCACTCGGCACGTCGATCAGGGACCGGCTGTTGAAATGCAGAGCGGCGGCAAGACATGCCGCGTGCGCGTTGAGCGACGCAACTCGATTGGAGGGCGTTCGCACCATCAGTATGACAGCGTCTGCTGCCTCCATGTCGACGGGCTTCCCGCAGAATCCGCACGAATGCTCGAGCACAACCTTTGAGGGCAAGCTCACGGCGTGCTCACGGCGTAGCTGGCGAGCCGTGACCACGTACCGCATGCACCCTCCTCAAGGGGACGTCTATAGCCTGTACCCGCCCGAGACCCGCCACGGTGCGGGGAGCGCTTTCGGCCAAATCGCTCAGGTCCGCCAGTGCGCGATCGCGTTGCAAGCTGGATTTCCAGTTGTGAGGACCGGGTGCGCCGCGGAGAACGATGCGCGTGTCACCGACGGGCACATCGCCGGACTTCCGGCGCATCTTGAAGAGAGTTGACAGGCCTGCTCCTAACGCGTCGCTGGTCGCACCGCTACGCGGAAGTAGTATGACATCGTGTGGCAAGGCGTTCTTTCGACGCACGATCATGACAAGTGCTGACGCGTCGAGGTTATCGACCAAAGCAATTGTGGCGGGTACAGGTTCAGGTGCGACCGTCTCCTCAGCCTCCCGCGCTGCCGCGAGCTCGTTAAGGAGCGGCTGTTCCGCCGATCCCACAGGAAACTGAATCTGGGCGAAACGGTCGCCTAGCAACTCCCGCAGCTGGCCGCTGGCCGCGCCGGGGTGTAGCCCCACGATGCGATCGATGAGATTCTTCTCACTCGCGGTCTGCGCGACGGGGAGGCGAATGAGACGAACATGCAGACCCCGCGAGCCGCCTGATGTTGGGGCCAAGTCAGCGTCAGTCGTATGCGGGATCGGACGCAACGCTTTGGTCGCATCGCCCCGACAGGCGACCACGCTGAGACCGAGCAACAAGCCGGTCGAGAGCAGCTGTGAGGTAGTCATTCTTGGGTCCTCGATGGTGAAGTCTCTGCGGTGTGATCGCAGCAACGCAACTATCGCGAGTGAGTCCGCTGGCGAAAGAGAGTATTCGGAAACAACTACCCACACTCCCACCAATGCTCAACTTCTGTCCATGACCGTCCATCGTCGAATGACACTTCCATCACCATGAGAGTACAGATCGTGCCGCCCCCGCTCACGCCGCTTCCAGTCCCGGGGTCGTCAGTGGTGGTCCCTCCACCCGAACAGTAGCTCTCCTCGCCACCGGGCACGGGATCCTCGCGCTCCGATACGTCTCGAGGGCAATCGCCGGTTCCTCCTGCAGTGTAGAGCTCCTCCAAATCTCCCCGCGCGCCGTCGTCCTTGACGAACAACACCAGCTGCGGCTCTGCGTATGGTGGAAGGGGGAAGTATCCCGCCGTGCAGTGGGCAACGATCATCGCATTGCGAAGCCTGGCGTTCCCGTTCGTCGACGTCATGATGGGAAACGCGTAGAATCCCACCGTCGGCCCGAGGGTTTCCCTGAAGTTGCCGATATTGAAGCGGAAGGTGTACTGGTCGCCTCGGAACGAGATGAAGTCGTAATTGGTGAAGAATCCGTATGACAACGGGCACGGGTACGGACTCTGTGCTCGAGTCGCAAGCGACGTCGCTACAACCAGGATGAGCGCGAGTGAGACTTGTCGCAGCAGCCGAGCCAGTGCATTACGCATGGAACCCTCCTTGCTGACCGTGATCACGAAGCACGATTGGATCCTCGCTGCGCGGTTGACGCCGCCACATCATCGAGGCGGAAGCCGTTCCCACGCGCTGCTTCGCACGCCACAACGAACCCGCGGACGCGCCGCCGCATGGCGATTTGGCGCGATGTCGCTCGCGGAGCTGGCACTATCGGAATTCTGCGTATCCCCGCTAGAGGCACCGGCAAGCCTAAGAGTTCTCTGCTCTGCATGGCTAAGTGTCTTGTATCGCGCCGGGGCCGGCCGTTGCTACGCGGGCGGCACGCTACTCGATGCGGTAGCCTCCCCGCATCATTTCATTGCGTGCCGTAGCACGCCATCGCATGGCTGAGCAAGTGCTGCGTGGCCCGCGGTGTGTTGGGCCGCGAAGTGTCGATCAACGTGTACAGAAGTGAGCGGGACGGGATGGCGAGGCTCGACCACAGTGAATTCACAGTGACGTTGCCGAATGCCGCTACCAAGCGTTGCAGCGCGAGCTTGCTGATCGAGTGCGGCGAGTGTAGTGCCACATCTCGTACCGGATGTGGCACCGAGTCGGACCCACCAGCCCCGAGATAGGGGCTGTTCTCGCGAGCGTGGGCGGGTGTGGTGGGTCGAGTGGAACTATCTGGCGAAGTACTGAACGAGTCAGAATCGCCGACTGCCGACGTGCACGAACACTCACGAACACCCGATAGTCGCCGGCACGTGCGCGCGGCTCTTGCAGAATGCATGGGTGCCGTTGATGCGAGCTTGTTCCGATTGCCTTCGGAAGAGGTGATGTGGCGAACGCCACAGGCGGCAGGGCGACGTTGCCCCTCGTAGTAGACATCCCAGTAGAGGTCACCAGCATGCAGAGACGTTTCCTGTTCGCCGCCGCCGCACTCCTGCTCGGTCCGTCGGTCGCGACGGCGCAGAGTGGACTGCCGACCTTGCCCGGCACCGGCTGCTCCGCCGTCCCCAGCACGATCACGACGCCGTTCGCCCGAGTCGTCGTCGGTGGCGTGTGCCTCGACCTCGCCCAGTTCATCACGCCGGCGACGCAGGGGAAGATCTGGACGCTCAACACCGGCAACCTCGTCCTCGGCGGCTCCACCATCCGTGTCACCGCGACGTTCAACGCCGACCCGTTCATCAACTTCGGCCTCACGACCACCAACGCCACGGCAGGCCCGACGACGTATGCCTTGCTGTTCGGCACGCCGATCGTGCCCGGGCTCTACACGGAGGCGTTGAGCAATGGCGGCGTGAGCGTGACGAGCGCCCCGAGCGTCACGTCGAGCACCACGCCCGGCGCGGTGTACCCCACGTACATCTCGGGCTACGGCACCAATGGCGCCATCGCCACGAACCTCGGCGTGGACAACGGCACCACCGCGTGCACCGCGACGAGCGGTACGACGACGTGCACCTACCCCAACGTCACGCGGACTTTCACGCCGACGTTCTACAACAATCTCGAGGCCCTGCTCACGTACAACCAGACGGGCACCGGGAGCGTCGCCTCGTGGTCGGGCCAGGTCGTGCTGTCGGCCAGCACCACCGTTCCGGAGCCCTCCACCTTCGCGCTGCTCGTTCCCGGCGTGCTCGCGGTCGGGTTCGCGGCATTCCGCCGGCGCCGCTCGGCCTGACTGACGTCGCTCTGCCAATGACGCGACCGCTCCCCCCAAGGGAGCGGTCGCGCGGTCACAGCACCCGCCACACCAGGTGTGTCGCCCGCTCCTTCGTCCGCTCCCATGCCCCGCGCTGCCGGAAATTCTCCAGCTGGATCTCGTCGGCGCGCGACAGGTCGTCCATGAACTGCCGCTCCAGGGTCTCGGCAACGCCGGCGTCGAGCGTCATCAGCACCGTTTCCTCGTTGAACGAGAGCGAGCGGTTGTCGGCGTTCATGCTGCCCACGGCGCCCCAGAGCCCGTCGGCCACGAGCGTCTTGGCGTGCATCATCGTCGCCTTGTACTCGAACACGCGCACGCCCGCCTCGAGCAGCTCCTCGTAGCGGGCACGTCCTGCGTAGAGCGTGCTCTTCACGTCGGTCTCGGGCCCCGCGGTGAGCACCCGCGTGTCCACGCCGCGGCGCGCGGCGTCGGCGATGAGCCGGCGGAACTCGGTGTCGGGCACGAAGTACGAGTTCGTGATGTAGAGCCGCTCGCGCGCCGCGGCGATCGAGACGGCGAAGAATCGCTCGGCTTCCGTGCTGCCGACCGAGGGCGACCCGTGCAGGACGCCGGCGACCACGCCGCCCACCAGCGGCTCGGCACGCGTAAAGAGCGGCTCGCCCACGAGGAGATCGCCGGTGGCCTCGGCCCAGCAGGCGGCAAAGGCGGCCTGGAGCTGACGCACCGCGGGCCCGGTGAAGCGCACGTTCGAGTCGCGCCACTGCCCCTTCACGCGTCCGTTGCCGAACCACTTGTCATCGATGCCGAAGCCGCCGGTGTAGCCAACGCGTCCGTCTACGCAGACCACGCGGACGTGCGCCCGGTGCTGGAGCTTGTGCGCCGTGATGATGCTGAGCGGCCGGAAGGGCGCCGTCACGATGCCCCCGTCACGGAGGGCGCGGATGTACTGCTTGGGAAAAGAGGCGCCGAACGCATCGTACAGAAAAAGGACGCGTACTCCCGCGTGGGCGCGCTCGAGGAGGGTGTCGCGCAGGGTGTCCGCCATCCGGCCCGGCTGG
>JBBQYZ010000059.1:0-9906 GCA_038208205.1 Gemmatimonadales bacterium
GAAAAGGTGCAGCGAAAGCCGATCGACACCGTGCACCCGGTAGGCTCACCCTCGTTGAGCACCGGATGGTGCGCGGCGCGGATCGGCTCGACGGCGAACGGCGTCAACCCGAACACGAGCGCGCCCACCGCAGCGGCGATCAGGCGCCAGCGCACCAGCGTACGAGGCCGACGCGCGAGCACGGCCACGCCGACGGCAGGGCCGACCAGGAAGCCGGCTGGGTGGTTCGTGTAGCCGAGGCCGATGAGGTACGCGATCAGCACGAGGATGCGGTCGGCGCGACGACCGTCCGGGTCGTCGCACCACAGCACCGTGAGCCACGAAACGGCAGCGAAGAAGGCGAGAGAGACGGTGTAGACCTTCTCGTTGACGACGCTCTGGTTCCAGACGGTGAAGGCTGTAGCGCTGAGAAGTGCGGCAACCGACGCTCCGGCGAGTCGGGCCCAGCGCTCGGTCAGCCAGCCGGAGAGCACACGCTCCACAACCAGGAACCAGACGGCCGCGGCAACGGCGCTCGCGAGCGCTGCCAGCAGGTTGATGCGCACGGCGACGTCACCGACCGGAACCAGGGACGCAACGCGTCCGAGCAGCACGAACAGCGGATTGCCGGGAGGATGGGGGATCCCGAGGGTGTACGCTGCGGTGATGTACTCGCTCGCGTCCCACATCGCGGTGGTGGGCGCGAGGGTAAGCGCATACAGAATGAAGATGGCCAGGCCGGCGAGTGCGGCGGCCGCGTAAGACGGGCGCGGCGCGTGCGTGTCGTTCGGAAGGAGCATCGGCTCAGTCGGCGAGGAGAAGAACGACCGGCACGAGCAGCAGGTATGCGACAACGAGCGCGAGCGGCGCGAGGACGATGCCTCCCCGTATGAGGTCCACGTAGCCGACGGCGAGGGCGGCGGTCAGCAGGGTGCGCGCGACAGCGCCGCGCCGCGGGGGGGCGAATGGGGAACGTCTCATGTCGTCGTCTGAGTTGAACGGACGTCGGTATCGCTAGTTGCTGACGCGGGCGACGCGCAGGATACCGTAGAGCTGCCTACCGTCGACGGGCTCTGTGCCACGCGTGCCGTCGGGCACCCAGCGCGTTCCGTCGACTACGAACGCGTAGCGATGCTCGCCCTCGTGCAGTGCGAGCAGCACCGACCAGCGCGGGGACCCCGCCCCACGCCGTAGCGGCGTGGCGTTCTCGCGCCAGCCGTTGAAATCCCCGACAACCGCTACCCGGCGGGCACCGTCGTCGTGGAAGATGAGCCGGACCAGTCGCAGCGTGTCGCGCAGAGTGGAGACGACCGAGTCGCCGATCACGGTGGCCGACGCCGCGCGCGCAGCATCAGTGCCCGAGCCCGGCATCAGTACCGACAACGTCGTGACCGACCCAATTCCGGCGGCGAGCGCGAGTCCTACGATGGAGTGTCGCGCGGCGCCGAATGGCCGAGCGCCATCGGGCCGTCGAGGGCGCGCCGTGGACGCTGCGGCGCGGACTCGCTCCATCACCCGCGCCTTGGCGTGCTCGTCGATCGACACCGGCGCGCGAATCGCCGCAGCGACGCGTCGTTCGAAGTCCAGGTCAGGCACTCGGTACCTCCGTGAGCAGCGCGCGCAGCCGCACGAAGGCGCGCCGTACCCGCATCTTGAGCGCCGACTCGCCGGCGCCGGTGATCCGCGACATCTCCTCGTAGGTGAGGTCATCCGCGTACTTGAGCACTACGGCTTCGCGTTGGTCGTGAGGGAGTTGCATCAGCGCCTGCTCGAGATCGGGCCAGTCGTCCGCGCCCGCCCCTTCCCCGCGTACCAGCGCCAGCTCGCGCGGATCGACGTCGAGGAACATTGCCTCTCGGCGCCGAGTGCGCGCGAGCACCGTGCGACACTGGTTGACCAGGATGCGCGTGAGCCAAGCCGAGAATCGTTCGCGGTCCTCGTAGTCGCCGAGGGCGCGGAAGGCGCGTAGAAAGGCATCCTGCACCGCTTCTTCAGCGTCCTCGCGATTGCCCAGCACCCGGACCGCGATCCGGGCGCACCGGTCGTAGTGGCGGTCGACGAGGCGTGCGTACGCCTCGACGTCGCCGGCCAGCACTTGGTGAATGATCGCGCGATCGGTCATGTCTATCTCAGGTAACTCGCAGGACCGCTCATTTCGTCACATCGCAGTAGCGGCGAACGAAGCGGCGGTCGATCGCGTCCTTCAGCCGCCAAGCCCAACGCGCATGCACGAGCAAACGATGCCAACGCAGGATGGCCCGTCCGTCGCCCGTGTTGATCAGGGCGAGATAGCTCCTCTGCGCGCGAAAGCGAGCGCGCGACGGCGCACCGCGCATCGCACGTCGGAGGTTACGGGACAGTACCGGGCCCTGTCGGACGGCGTACACACCGGCCTTCTCGATGTCGTGGTGTGCACCGAACGCGATACAGTCGCCCGCGCCCCATACAGGCGAGCCGTCCAGAGCGCGCAGCGTGCGGTCCACGAGGAAGTATCCCCGCGCATCGCGCGGCAGGTCGCTGTCGCGGAGCAGCCCGGGAGGCGCGGCCCCAGCAACCCACACAACCACGTCCGCCGGCAGAATGCCGCCCGATGCCAGCCGCACGCCATCGTCGGCCAGCGCGGCCACGCGCGCGCCAAGCACCAAGCAGACGCCTTGTTCGCGGAGGATGCGTGAGGCCAGGGCACGAGCTGGGGGCGCGAATCCGGGCAATATCTCGCTGCGCTCGCCGATCATCGTCACCACGCCTCCTCGTACCGACTCCCGTAGTCGCCGGCCCAAGGCGAGCGCGATCTCGACGCCGCCGGCTCCACCTCCGACCACGACACAGGCGACTGGCGCATCGCCGCTCGCCGCGAGCAAATCGATCCGCTCCTTCAGCAGCGTGGCGCGTGACATCGGGCGCAGAGTAAAGGCGTGCTCGCGGACGCCCGGCACCTCAGCACCCGCGGCGGCGCTTCCGACGTCGATCGAGCAGACATCGAAGGCGATGCTCTCGCCGGCAGCCTGAACTCTCCGCTCCGACGTGCTCACGCGATCGGCCGCCGCATGCACGAACCGCGCGCCGGCCCGCCGAGCGAGGGCCGCGAGGTCGATTTGCAGCTCACGGACCCGGTACTGGCCCCGCAGGTAGCCTGGCACCATTCCCGAGTAGTGATGGTACCGCTCGTCCGAGATCAGGACGATGTCAGCATCGGCAAGCGGACGGCGGACGATGTCCCGAAGGACGTGCAGATGCGCGTGACCGCCGCCGATCAGGACGAGGCGGCGGGTCACTCGCCGGTCGCTGGCGCATGGCCGGCGCGCGCCCAGGCCGAGTAGCCTCCGGTCACGTTGGCGACGTCATGGATCCCCGCCGCGCGCAGCACGCTCGCGGCGACGGCACTGCGCGACCCGCCCTGGCAGTGCACCAGCACGGGCTCGGCATCGCGCAGCTCGTCCACACGGGAGACCAGATCGGCCAGTGCGATGTGTCTGGCTCCAGGAATGTGTCCTGTTTCCCACTCGCTGCGACTGCGCACGTCGAGCACGGTCGACGTGCCGGGAGCCGAGTCGCCGAGTGTATCGGCCGAAATCGCAGGAAGCGCGTCGAGCTCGAGCCCGAGCGAGGAGAGGTGTTCCCATGTGATCACGCCGAGCACGCGATCGAATCCGATGAGACGGAGATCGCGCACATTTGCGCCGCTGCCGTTGCGGAGATCCTGCCGGGTGACGATCACGAGATCGCGGTCCGCCGGCAGTACCGAGCCGGCCCAGGTGAGAAACGATCCGCCAAGTGGCACGCTCAGCGCGCCGCGTAGATGCCCCGCAGCGAATTCGGCGGCTGGCCGCACGTCGACCACCATCGCGTGCGTCAGAGCGCCGACAAGGTCGGCATCACTGGCGTGCCGCTCCGCCGTCGGGAGCCGTGGAGCACCCGCCGCGTTCGCGCGCTTCATTCGGGCGAAGTAGGCGGGTGGCTCCGGCTGTCCGCGCAACACCTCCGCGACGAACGCGTCCTCGGCCCATCCGGCCAATGCCCAGTTGGTGCGCCGCTCGTAACCGATCGTGCTCTGGGGAACAGCACCGAGAGATTTACCACAGGCGGAACCCGCGCCGTGTCCAGGCCAGAGCTGGAGGTAGTCGGGCAGGTTGGCCAGCCGTCCGAGCGAGGCGAACAGCTGGCGGGCCGAGGCCTGCATGGATCCCTGCACACCCACTGCGCGCTCGAGCAGGTCGGGGCGGCCGACGTCGCCGACGAAGAGGAAATCACCCGACACGAGTCCCATCGCGACATCCGAGACCGCGAGATCGCTGACGAGAAATGCCAGATGCTCCGGGGTGTGCCCGGGGACGTGCAGCACGTCGAGCCGCACCCGGCCCACGGTGACGATGTCGCCGTCCCCGAGCCAGCGAGCCGTGGAGAATGCAGCGCGCGAGTAGCCACCAACCCCATCACCCTCCCGCGACAGCAGCAGCTCCGCTCCCGCAGCCGACGCGAGCGCCGAGGCCCCAGAAAGGAAGTCGGCGTGCACGTGCGTCTCCGTCACATGGGTGATTCGCACCCCGTCTCGTTGCGCCGCCTCCAGGTATGGCATCGGGTCGCGCAGCGGATCGATCACGATCGCTTCCTTCGCGGACTGGCAGGCGATGAGGTAGCCTGCCTGGGCGAGCCGATCGTGATAGATGCGACGAAGGAGCATGGGTTGCGCGACCTGCGCGCTTGCTTGTGAGCGACCGATTGACGGGTTAAACTATACGATTCTCCCGGTGTACTTGCGACGGTCTCCGCCGCTGCCGGCAGGCCTGCGTGCGTAGCTCAGCTGGATAGAGCGCTTCCCTCCGGAGGAAGAGGTCGTGGGTTCGAATCCCGCCGCGCGCATCGGCAGCAACGGTGAAGCCCCCCATGGCATGGACGCCGTGAGGGGCTTCGTCCTTCTCCGATCGCGAGCGTGGGACGGGCGCGGCTCGGCCAACCCCTGCGGGCACGGGCAGCGCGAAGATCGACCGAACTATCGTTTCGTCGATGCGTCGACCTGCGCTGCGGCGGTACGCACCACGGCCCACGCCAGACGCACGCAGCAGATGATTCCGATGTAGGCCGCCACGTCCGCCACGTTGAGCACCAGCGCTCCGCCGCGTCCGTCATTGAGCGCCAGGAAATCGGGGACCCCGCCGCTCGAGCCGACCAGGCTCGCCAGGTTCCCGACTCCCGCGCCAGCGATCAAGCCGAGCGTCGCCGGAGCGATGGAGTCGATGCGTGCCAGGCGGGAGCACACCGCCGTGGCGAGCAGCACCGCGATCAGCGTGGCAGCCACGTTGATCTCCCAGGTCAGCCGACCGAGCGAGGTGCTGAACGCACCGAGGGTGTTGTGCACCACCTGGATGGCGACAATGCGCCCGACGAGCGGGTACGTCTCGCCCGACCAGAGCCCGACGGCGAGCCACTTGGTCACCAGATCGCCATAGGCGACGAGGCCGGTCATCGCCAGGAAGGAGGCGCCGTGAGAGATCGGCGCGGTGATCCGAGGCGGAACCAGACGAGGATGGAGGGGGCAGTGCTGCATGGTCCCTGATGTCCGAGGCAAGGCTGGCGCGAATGATCTCGGGTGTTGCATGGCCGATGCCGGGGCACCGGCCCCGCGCCACGCACGCACGGTCGTCGCTGCGCCGCGCACTGTGGCGCGGGTGCTACATCCAGAAACTCCAGCGCCCCGTCGACATCACGTAGAGGCTTAGGGCAAGGTTGGTGACGGCGTGCGCGATCATCAGGTCGCCGAGCGACCGGGTACGGCGCATCCACCAGTTGTAGATCAATCCGCAGAGGAGGCCGACCTCCCAGAACGGCCCGTGCTCGAGCGCGAACAGGCCCGCCGTCGTCCAGAATGCGAACGTCGTGTACTGTCCCAACGGTACGCGCTGAAAGCGCGTGTCCTGTAGCCATCGAGGGAGCCAGCCGCGCCAGAAGAGCTCCTCGACGACCGGAACGATAAGGGCCGCCCGCATCGTGCGGAGCGTCAGCATCAGGGGAGTCAACTCTCCCGCAGGAATCGATGTCGTGACCCGTCCGGTCACGGAGTTCTGGAAGAGCCAGTGCTCGCGCCAACTGGAGAAGAGGGCGTCTGGCGCGATCCAC
The DNA here is from genome assembly GCA_038208205.1 of Gemmatimonadales bacterium. Classification (GTDB taxonomy): domain Bacteria; phylum Gemmatimonadota; class Gemmatimonadetes; order Gemmatimonadales; family Gemmatimonadaceae; genus AG11. Next base: position 6,094 of record JBBQYZ010000059.1, read on the forward strand.
AGCAGAAACACCGCGAGTCCCAGTCCGATGCTGGCGAACCATCGCGGCGCCCGAGTGGGAAGGACGCGCCGCGAGAAACCGACGACCGCGGCGACGAGCACCAGGTCGCGTACGATCTCGCGCGCCGGATTGGCGAGCGGGATCGATTTGTCGATGGCCAGCCAGAGTGCGAAGACAGCGAACGGTCCGACCCAGGAGATCGTGCGCCCCTCCGGTCCCGCGCTCGCGCCATCCGTCGAGGACCGGGTGTGGGGCGAGACGTCGTGCGTCGTCTCCTTCATCGCGCACTCCGACTGATGAGGTTGACCGGTGTCGCCTCCGCCGCCGCGGCGACGGGAGAACGCTCTCGGCGGCGGATCCAGCACGGGCGGACCGGATGCTCGAAGCACCGCGTCGCGTACGGACGCGCTTCGAAGGTGTACCGAAGGTAGAGCGCCTGTGCAGCCACGAGAATGCCGAGAAGGGCTACGCTGCGCATCCACCGAGGAGTGCGCGCTCGACGGGCGAGACGCCAACCCCACCAGGCAAGCGCTGTCTCCACGACGAGCTCGAGCTGCTGATACTCCTCCATGCCGAGCCCGAATGGCCCTCCGAGCCAGAGCTGCTTGCGTCCGGAGAGCATGTCGAGGGCGACGTGGGAGAGCACTAGTGCGCCGACGACCAGTCCCGTCATGACATCGCGCTGGAGCAGGAACGCCGCTCCCCCGGCGACGAGGGCGAGCAGGGCGCTCCATGGCAGGAGATGGGAATACTGGTTGGCCAGCTGCCAGCTCACCCCCCTCATGTCCAGGGCGAGGCGGAGGAGGTCGGGGGCGAGCGTTGCGCCGACCAACCAGGGGAGAGGGAGTCGCGGCCACCTCCCCCGCGCGGCCAGGGCCGGACCGATGTGTCCGATGATCATCGCGTTTTCTTCGTGTCATCCAGTCTTCGGGCGCGTCGCCTCTCGGCGCCGCGCCACGACAATGTATCTTGGGGTGCACCGAGCCTGGTCCGCCCCTTGCTCAGATCGACTACGCGCGCAACTCCGCCTTCCCGCTCCTCCGCCCAATGGCTCGCCCTCTCTCCTGGTCAGACGTTCGCGGCGGCCTGATCGCGATGGCGGCGATCGTCGCCGCGGCGATCGGCGTCCTGACGTTCGGTCGAGTCGGTGCGTTGCATGGCGACACCTTTCGGCTCATGGCGCTGGTGGGCGACGCGTACGGCCTGTTGAAGGGGTCTGAAGTGTGGCTGAGCGGACAGAAGGTAGGGAAGGTCACGGAGATCCGATTCCTTCCGCCCGCCGCTGCCGACACCTCACGCCGCATCCTCATCGAAATGCAGGTGCTGGCGCGCTACCGGGAGGCACTGCACCGCGACGCCGTGGCGCAGATCCGGGCGGGGGGGGGCTTCATCGGACCAGTTGTGGTCTACCTGTCGCCCGGCACGAATCGCGCGCCGACGATGCGGGACGACGACACCGTGCTCGCGCGCGCTCCGGTGGACGTGGAAAGCGCCACGGGGCAGCTGGCTGCGGCTGGGCGTGAGGCACCCCTGATTCTCGCCGACGTGAAGGTGCTCGCGGCCCAGCTCAGGACCACCCAGGGCGCAATCGGTGCATTCATGGCTGGGCCGGGGTTCGGCGAGCTTTCCAAAGCAAAGATTCAGATCGTCCAGCTCAGCGCGCGGCGGCGTGGCAATGGAACGGTAGGTCTGGTGATACAGGGTGGGCTCTCGAGACGCGCCGGTCGAGTCATGGCGCGCGTCGACTCGGTGCGTGCGTTGATCGCGTCGCCGAACGCGGCGCTGGGACGCTTCCGTCGCGACAGCAGCCTGATGACCGAAGTGGCGGACATTCGCAACGAGCTGACTCTGGTACGCGCGGCGCTGGACGAACCGCAGGGGACCGCTGGTCGCCTGCTGCGCGACAGCGCGATCACGAACTCGCTGGCCGACGCGCAGCGTGAGATGACGCTACTGGCTGCCGACATCAAGAAGCGTCCGCTTCGCTACATCTCGTTCTAATCCCGGCGGCGCACTTGACCCTCTTTCGGGTCGCCGGTAGCTTGCCTTGCCGCACGGGACTTCAGCACAATCGGCCGCATCTCGCGAGCCCCGGCCCCTGCCGCCCGCCGATCGCCCCCGCGCCGACGTTGCGCGCCCGCCGATCGCCGTGCCCTCCCTTCCTGCGCTCGTTCGCCCGTGAACATCGCTGAGCTCAAGCGAAAATCGATGCCCGAGCTGCATGAGATGGCCGACGCGCTCGCGGTCATGTCCGAGGGCGTCGTGGGCCGTCAGGACCTGATCTTCCGCATCGAGCAGAAGCTTCTCGATGGTGAGCAGGCGCTGGTCGGCGAGGGCGTGCTGGAAGTGCTGCCGGAGGGCTACGGATTCCTCCGCAGCCAGGACTGGAACTATCTCTATAGCCCCGACGACATCTACGTCTCACCCTCGCAGATCAAGCGGTTCGACCTACGCACGGGTGATACCGTGTCGGGCCAGGTGCGCCCACCGAAGGAGTGGGAACGCTACCTCGCGCTGTTGAAGGTGGAGACGGTGAACGGCGGCGAACCAGAGGCGGCCAAAGCGCGCGTCGGCTTCGACAATCTGCGGCCACGGTACCCCGACGGGCGCCTCCGCCTGGAGACTGCCGACAACGACCTGAGCATGCGCGTGATGGACCTCATCGCGCCGATCGGCAAGGGACAGCGGGGCCTGATCGTCGCTCCGCCCAGGGCGGGCAAGACGATCCTGCTGCAGAAGATCGCCAACGCGATCGCGGAGAACTATCCGGAGGTGACGCTCATCGTGCTGTTGATCGACGAGCGCCCGGAAGAGGTCACGGACATGCACCGTGAGGTGACGGGTGAGGTGATCAGCTCCACCTTCGACGAAGACGCCACGCGCCACGTCCAGGTCGCCGACATGGTGATCGAGAAGGCAAGGCGACTCGTCGAGTCGGGGAAGGACGTCGTCATCCTGCTCGACTCGATCACCCGCCTGGCTCGCGCCCACAACACGGTGATTCCCAGCGGCGGCAAGATCATGTCGGGTGGACTGGACGCGAAGGCGATGGAGAAGCCGAAGAAATTCTTCGGCGCGGCGCGCAACGTAGAGGGCGGCGGATCGCTGACGATCATCGCCACGGCGCTCATCGAGACTGGCTCGCGCGCGGACGAGATGATCTTCGAGGAGTTCAAGGGAACCGGTAACATGGAGCTCGTGCTCGCGCGCGAGATCGCCGAGAAGCGGATCTATCCGGCGATCGACATCAACCGATCGGGCACGCGCAAGGAGGAGCTGCTGTTCACGCCCGAGGAGCTCAATCGCGTGACGCTGCTGCGCACCTTCCTCGCGGACATGCCCGAAGCCGAGGCGATCGAGTTCCTGCTCAAGCAGATGTCTCGATCGACGAACAATCAGGAATTCTTCGTCCAGATGCGCGAGGGGTGAGCTCCGCGCCGATGATGCCCGCCGACCGCGGCCGGCTGATGGCTGTCGACTGGGGGGAGCGCCGCATCGGGCTGGCGATCAGCGACCCCGCCGGCATCATCGCCAGCCCGGCGGGGGTGATCGAGCGCCGCGCGGGCAAGCGCGCGCCCGTCGCGGAGCTGGTCCGACGCGCCGAGGCGCTCGAGGCGCGCGGCGTCGTGATGGGTCTTCCCCTCGACGGCGAGGGAGCGGAAACGCCACGATCCACCGAGTGCCGGCGTGTGGCGACCGAGCTGGCGCGTCGGACCTCGCTGCCCGTCGCGCTGCTCGACGAGCGCTACACGACCGCCATCGCGCTGCGCGCCATGCGCGCGATGAGCGGCAAGGCACGCGATCGCAAGGGGG